>CAJKDC010000059.1 GCA_905198575.1 uncultured Bacteroides sp.
TCCATAATCTTTGGATAACATGATTATATTGCCACGGACTTATGCAACTGTGCCGTGTGATGCCAGTGTTTATTTCCACGTTTCACTCTCTTCCACGTTATATGACTTGTACCCATGAAGGTAATCCTTCTGTGCCCCTTTATAATGCCATTGACTTGCTCATCGTTGATGAGTCCGGACAGGTTTCACCGGAATTGGCAGTACCCTCGTTCAGCTTGGCCCGGCAAGCCATACTCGTAGGTGATATCGAGCAGATAGAGCCTATTTGGCCTGTGTCCGGACAATATTCCTTTATCAATCTCCGTCGCTTTGGTGTGGTTACTTCATCAAAAGATCCGCTGTATGCTTTCTTGGCCGAACACGGTTTTCTGTCTTCTTCCGGAAATATCATGAGAATGGCCCGTAAAAGTAGTAGTTATCAGGTGGACAGCGAACGCGGGGCATTTCTACGTGAGCATCGCCGTTGTCTGGATTCTATCATTGCATATTGCAACGACTATGTGTATCACGGACGACTGCTTCACTTGAAAGGTGATTGTCCGAAATATGCAGCGCTTCCTTCAAAAGGTTATGTTCAGGTGAACGGGTTCAGTCAGAAAGGAAAGACGGGAAGCCGTTTTAATGAAGCTGAAGCTATTGCCATTGTGAAATGGTTGTCTCGTGAAAAAGAAAAATTGGAAGAGACTTACAGAAAACCTATCCATCAGGTGGCTGCTATCGTTACCCCGTTTAAGGCACAAGAATGGCGGCTACGCAGACTGTTGGACGAACTTCCCAATGCCAGTGATTTTGTCGAGATGACCGTTGGCACTGTCCACTCGTTGCAAGGAGCTCAGTATCCGCTGGTGATATTCTCTCCTGTCAATTCGCCTGGCGATGCTGCTTATTTTATGGAAGCAGGTGGAAAGTATAACATGCTTAATGTGGCTGTCTCACGTGCGCAATATCACTTCTTAGTGTTTGGCAACATGAATATTTTTCATCCTAATCGGGACACTCCGTTGGGCAATCTGGCAAAGTGGCTGTTTGATAGTCCGCAAAACGAAATTTCTGCTGATTTTGTTTATCAGGATGAAGATCCGGTATTATGCCAGTTCAAAACTCCTTATCAGTCGGCCGAAATCTGTCGTCTGTCCACCCTCGAAGCCCACACGGCTCTTTTACGTCAGGCCTTTCAGACAGCATGTAAGAAAGTGGTAATTGTATCACCCTTTCTCTCCATTCATGCTCTTGAAAGCGACAATTTGCTGCCACTTATTCAGGAAGCTGTGAATCGTGGGGTAGAAGTAGTAGTTTATACCGACCATTATTTGGATAAGAAAAATGGTCTGTGGAAAGAAGAAAGCCTGAAAGCCCGTCGTGCACTGGTAGAAAACCATGTTAGTCTGCGAATTTTAAAAGGTATTCACAACAAGACATTGGTAGTAGATGACTGTTTGCTGGTGGAAGGTTAGTTCAATTGGCTTTCGGCTAGACGGAATAAGGAAAATGCCCGTCACGAATGCTCTATCTTGGTACAGACTCCGGCAGCCACTGCATACATTGAACAGCTGGCACAAGAACTGTCTGCCATTGACACAGAAGCCATTTTCTACTGTCCGCCGAAGCGGCAGATTCTCAGTGCAGACTTCTTCTGCCAGCCTCTCTACCACAACTATTGGAATAGCGCGTTGGCCCATCTTCGTGAACGGGCCAGTCGGCTGAAGCTTCCGAATGATTCCAATCCGGAACTTCTACATAATGTACAAAAAAAGTATCCACGTCACGGGTTATCATGGACTGACGAAGAAACGCAACTTGTTTGGGAACTGATGAACTACACCAACGACCTTAACGTGTTTACTGACTGTCTGCAACGCAGCGAGCGTTCTATCCGTTATAAAGTAGAAGGTACAGCCCCTTAATCCCGGGGGCTGACTGCTATTTCTCAGCAAAAACGTTATCTTTGCATAAACTATTCAAGAAATCTTATGCAACTTACCTATATTTTCCATAGTGGCTTTGCCCTCGAAACCGATCGCTGTATTCTTGTGTTTGATTACTGGATGGACCCTGCTGGCGTGATTCCTTGTTTGCTGCAGTCTTCCAAACCCTTGTATGTATTTTCCAGTCATTTTCATGAAGACCATTTCAACCGAGACATCTTTTCCTGGCGGAGCAGGAAAATGAACGTGTATTATATTCTTTCTAAAGATATATTGAAACACCGTCGGGCACAGAAGGGGGAAGCCGATGTCTGGCTAGGGAAAGGTGCCATGTGGGAAGACGAATATCTCCGTGTGACAGCTACCGGAAGTAATGATAGCGGTGTGTCGTGGGTAATAGAGACTGATGGCAGGTGCATCTTTCATGCTGGCGACTTGAATAATTGGTACGCACGTTTTTTGACTGATGATTACCACGGAGGACTGGTTTACAGTCCTGACTTCGGTGTCGAGGTTGATCCGGCAAAAGAAGAAAAGCGTTTTTTAGGTGAGTTGAAAGACATCCGCAAGCTCACCGATTGTTTCGATGTAGTGATGTTTCCTATAGACGGACGCATTGGTAACGGCTATACTCGCGGAGCCCGTCAATTTCTTGATATATTTCGTATAGGCTTATTCGTGCCTATGCACTTTGTGGCCAGCGGTTTTGAATCAGCCTGGCGGATGAAAGAGTTTACAGATGCTAAGTCTGTCCCGTTCTGGTGCATTCATCGGGAAGGAGAGTGCTGCGAAGTAAAGGAGATTATAGCAAAGGCATCCCATTCGTTGTAGTCAATCTCTCAAACGAGAAGTCCAAGTAGAACAAAAAATACTGGAAAATGGGGATGAAGAACTCATAACGTGATATCCTATTCATAAAGATAAAGTTTCTTAAGATTCTTGCTGAAAATATGTCAGCTTATTTCATTTTATTTTGTACTTTCAGCATGAAATTCGGAAATAAGCACACAATGTTAAAAAAAGGAATCTACGAGAATATTATCAGTCAGAAGGTTGAACGAGAAATACAGGAAGCTGAATCCCAGCAATTGGTTTGTTTGCGCGAACAGATAGACGTAGTCGAATCACCAAAGATATTAGCTGATTATTTAGCAAAAGCCATTCGCCAGAAGTTAGAAGATACGGAAGAACTACACGACCGCATGACACTGGTCAACCGGATATTGTCTGAATACGGGCTTATGGATGAAGTGAAGATAGCCGACACTTCCAACCTCTTGATGGAGGTGATGACTCAACAAAAGAACCTCTTGCAAAAGCACAGCTATTCAGAAACTGTCCGTCCACAATCCGGCTTCCGGGTGAGTAACCTGTTTACGGGTGGAAGCAGCATCCTTTCATTGGGTGAGGAAATCCGACGGGAAATTGCCAGTGCCGATGAGATTTATTTCATTGTCTCTTTCCTGAAACTCTCCGGTGTCCGTTTACTGCTGGATGACTTGAAGAAGTTCTGTCAACGCGAAGGTACCCGTTTGCGCATTATCACAACGACCTATTGTGGGGCGACCGAGACCAAGGCCGTGCAGCAACTCGCTGAACTTCCTCACACGGAAATCCACATTTCTTATCAAACCGACATTGAGCGTCTCCATGCCAAGGCGTATATCTTTGTGCGTAATTCCGGCATGCATACTGCCTATATCGGTTCGTCCAATCTGTCAAAGTCTGCACAGACCGACGGGCTGGAATGGAACATGCATGTGACTAGTGTAGAGAATCCGCATATCATTAAGACTGCTCTGGCTACTTTTGACTTATATTGGAATAGCCCGAACTTTGAAGACTTCCGGCTGGGAGGTATCGAAAAATTCCAACAAGAATTGCATCGCAACACTTTCAATGGAAAACCAAATACTTTTGTGTACCAACGCTATTCTTTGCTCCCACACCAAAAGCAGATTTTAGATAAGCTGAAAGTAGAACGGGAGGAGTGTAGTAATTTCCGTAATCTGGTAGTAGCGGCTACTGGTACTGGAAAAACTGTGATTTCTGCTTTCGACTATCAGTCTTTTTGTCAGCGACAAAAAGGAGCAGGACAAACCTGTCGCATCCTGTTTACGGCTCATCGTGAGGAAATCCTTCGCCAGTCCTTACACACCTATCGCAGTGTACTGCAAGACGCCAACTTCGGTACGTTGTGGGTAGGCAATGAAGCTCCCCAAACTGAGGCTGATTATGCCCATCTGTTTGTTTCCATATCCATGTTCAATTCACGGTTTGAAGCCCTGTTTTCACAGTTTCCGGCTGATTATTACGACTACATTGTCATTGATGAGGCTCATCACAGTCAGGCCGATAGTTACAGGAAACTTTTTTCGCATTTCCATCCTCAATTATTAATTGGGCTTACTGCCACCCCGGAACGTATGGACGGAAAAGACCTTCGACCAGATTTTGGCGGACGCATCAGTGCCGAGATACGCCTTCCGCAAGCCCTTCAGGCCGGATTGCTGACTCCCTTCCAATACCTGTGCGTGACCGATGATACCGACCTGACCGATGATTCTCTCTGGAACGGACAACGCTATGTCATCGACCGACTGGCCGACAAACTATGCGTACCCGAACGGGCACAACACATTGTGGATGCTTTACACCGTTACTTGGCCGATGAATATACCTGCCGTGCCTTATGCTTCTGCGTCAATAAGAAGCATGCCGACTTTATGGCTCTTCAGCTTCAGAAATATGGATTTAATGCGAAAAGCCTGACTTCCGATACGCAGCAACCGCAGCGTAAGCAACTGGCTGAAGACCTTCGTAACGGATTGGTGCACTACTTGTGTGTGGTCGACATCTTCAATGAAGGGGTCGATATACCCGAAGTAGATACAGTGCTCTTTCTTCGTCCCACTGACAGTTTGACTATCTTTCTGCAACAGTTGGGCCGTGGCCTTCGTCTTTCTCCCGGAAAAACCGAACTTACCGTCCTCGACTTTGTAGCACAAGCTCATAAGAAGTATGACTTCGCCTCAAAATTCCGTGCCCTGACTTTGCGTCCCGAAAAGAACATTGCCCAGCAGATAGCGAACGGTTTCACCCTTTTACCTACTGGGTGCAGCATCATCATGGAAAAGAAGGCCCGGCAATATATTTTAGAGAACATTCAGCAAGCCATCTACAACAAAATTCGTTTGGTGAAAGAAATCAACTCCTATACTACGCTGCCTACGCTTACTCAATTTTTGGAGAATAACGGACAAGACATTCGTGTGGTATATGCGGGAAACTTCTGTTGGACATCTCTTAAACGGGCCGCAGGTCGTATCTCTTATACAGATGATGCTATTACCCGACGACTAGAGAAGGGCATGGGCAATCTGATACATCATAATACTGCCTCCTATTTGCATTTTGTGGCTGATTTTCTGTCGGGAAGCAAACGCTATCTGGATGAAGATTATTTGCCGTATACTACTATGTTGTATTATAACCTATATCAGGAGCGAATCGACAAAACTGAACTGAAAGAAATGGGTATGTATCAGGCATTAGCTTTATTATATGATGACCGTTATCAGTATTTCAAGCAAGAAGCTGGCGAAATTGTGTCTTACTTATTATCACATTTGGAAATTACTACCACACCGCTTGGATCCTTACCCTTTATCGAACTATACGGATACTATACCCGTGAGGAGATATTTACGTTGGTCGGAAGGCAAACCGAAGAGAAAAAAATGTCAGGTTCGGTATCAGGTATATTCAATTTGCCGGAGTACGATATCACCTTGCTCTTCGTCACTTTGAACAAATCCGACAAAGACTTTTCTCCTTCTACGCAATACGATGATTATGTCATCAATAAAGACTACTTCCATTGGCAGTCTAAGAATACCGATTCTCATCACAATCGCGGAGGACGGATTTACACCGAGCAACCTCAGCGGCATAACAAGATTGTGCTGTTTGTGCGCGAAGAGAAGAAAGACGGTTTTGGAAACACCTGTCCTTTTCATTGTTTTGGCCTTGTAGATTATGTCTCTTCGCATGGTGATTTTCCTATGAATATCACTTGGAAACTGGAGAAACCTGTGATGCCACAATACCTGAAAGTGGTATAAAGGTAGATGATTTCTAAAAGCTCATACTTTATTATAAAAATAAAAAGGTTATAGTTGTTGCAATAGTAAAATTACAGACAACTATAACCTTAAAATGTCTACCTCAGCTGATGCTTATTTTTTTCTCCAGAAGAACAGTGAACCAATCAATGTATGTTTTACAGAGTTCAGTTCATCAGCTCGTTCAGTGATATTGTCCAAAAATGGATCTGCATCTTTTTCAGATAAGACTCCCTCAGCAATAAACTGTCTGACAGTTCGCTTTTCGTTATTGAGAAGCATTCTGATAGCTTTAATGGTCAGTGCATGATTATAGGCTTTAGGGAAGTATTGGGCCAGTTTGGATAATTGTTCTTCCATCCGAGAGATATTGTTTTCCACTTCCTTATGCAAATGCAAAAGGTCTTCCTTTTGTTTTTCATCCAGCAGTGTAGAACTGCTAAGCTCATCCAGCAATCTTATATCTTCTTTTTGCATGATGATAAATCCTCGTCCCAGGTCATACAGATTTCCAATGGTCTTTCTAAAATATAACACAATCCAGTTATGGTTTTTCGCCATTTCACGTAAATGTCGTAGAAAGAATGAACGGGAGAAATAGCCGAAAATAGAGTTTCGGGTATCCATGGAAAACGTACCATCATGGTCGTATAATTCGTCAAGCGAGTTCATGAGCCGTCTGAACGATGTTTGCGACAGAATTCCTTGTTCATATAAACTCTTGCATACAGCTTTCTCTTTGTCTAATAGCTTCAAACGTATCTCTGCAAGGAAGTCATTCGTGGGCGCTGCAATTTGTATGTCTTCTTCTGGTGTCGGTAAGTATTTGCCTACTTTCTCCCAATTAGCTCCATTAAGTGGTTCTCTTTTCTGGAGTTTGTCGTAATACTTTTCTGCACTCTCACGAATGCTTTTGCGTATTCTGGATTCCATGATGATGCGTGCTGATGGGGTACTGATAAGTCCCAGTTTTTTAAGCAGCCAACGCATTGTTGTGGCATTGATAGAGAGTGTAAGTGTTACGATACCTGCGGTAAAGAACAAAATCTGGCTTCGTATTTCTTCGGGGATTGCAGGAGTGTACGATACCATAAGCGCAAGTGTCATACCTAAAGCTCCTCTCAGACCTCCCCAGGTTAGGATTACAGATTCTCGTTTGGTAAGGCCATATCCCAGACTTTTCATAATCGGATAAAGCAGCGTAATCATGAGGAACCGGAAAAGGTTCAAGGCAATGTACATGACAATCAGCACTCCTAAATTCAGCCATGAGAAATCTACTTTTTCTGCAATTACAAGTCCTACCATAATAAATACCAGGGTATTGGCGATGTGGCTGAGTAATTCCCAAAACTTGGCCATGAAAATGTTTACTTCCGGACGTAGTCTGGGACGGCCTACATAGGCAATGGTAAGGCCGAATGCTACCAGGGCAATCACGCCTGATACTCCTAAATAATATTGTGAAAGGATGAATGTCAGGTAGGCAGCCAAAATTATCACGCTGTTTTGAATCATTTCTTCCGAGTTGATTCGGGTTATGAACCAGATGGAAATCCGTGCTAATAGCCAGCCCATTAGTACGCCGCCGGCTACTACCTGAACAAACTGCACCAGTGGTGATACATCGCTGGCCCCACTGAGTGTATAAGCTCCGAAGAATAACATGAAACATACGATACCTGTTCCATCGTTAAGCAATGATTCTGCATCTACCAAAGTAGAGAATCGTTTACTGGTTTTCAGTTCATGCAGCAATGCAACTACAGCTACTGGGTCTGTGGCACTGATAAGGGCACCAAACATAAGTGCGAAAGGCCAGGTCCAGGCTTCGTATCCTGGTAAAAAGTAACTGATGGTGATAAGGAAGACTGCAGTCAGTCCCATACAGATTAATAGTCCCGGGACTGCCAGCAGCGTTGCATTTGCCAGTGTTTTCTTGAATATGTGCATGTTCATTTCATATGCCGCATCAAAAATCAGGATAGGCAGAAAGACATACAGAATAAAATCAGGGTTAGTGTCTGCTACATTTCCCAGTGCTTTGCTGACATCTGGGAATGCTTGAAGAAAGCCGGCGCGGTCCAGTAAACCGATGCCAAGCCCGAGTACAAACAGAGCAACTGTATACGGAAAGTTGCTGTGCTTTAGCAGTGATTTCAGAATGGCCCCAATCAATAAACCTGCTACGGTTATTAAGAGGGGGGATAATAGTGCAAATTCTTCCATAAAATATAATGTATTAATTAAAAGTTTTCAGCATTTCGCTTGCTATTTACAAAAATAAGCAAATCTGTTAGATGTGCAAGTTCTTTTTTACTCGTAATATGGATAATTATGCATGCGGCTGCAAAAGTGTAAATATTTTGTAGTAAAATATTGCTATTTGTTATGAAATTGCTACCTTTGGCGTATTCTAAGTATGAAAAGCATGAAAGTTACGATTTTACAAAACGATATTTACTGGTCTGATATTTCTGCTAACACACAGCATGTGGATGAAATAATGGATAAGGCCGACAAAGCAGACTTGTATGTACTGCCCGAGATGTTTTCTACAGGTTTTTGTACACACCCTGAGGGAATAGCCGATAAAAATGGCAGTACGCTAGCGTGGATGCGTAAGAAGGCTGCTGAGAAAGATGCTGCAATTGCTGGTAGCATTGCAGTCGAGGAAGATGGAAAATTCTATAATCGTTTTCATTTTGTCTATCCTGATGGGAAGGTTGTTTGTTATAATAAGAAACATCTGTTTACTTACGGTGGGGAAGACAAACGGTTTATACCGGGTAACGAAAGGGTGATAGCCGAGTATAAAGGTGTACGTATATTGCTGCAGATTTGTTATGACTTGCGTTTCCCGGTTTTCTCGCGTAACCGCAATGACTACGATGTTGCGATATATGTAGCCAGTTGGCCTACTCCGCGTGTTGAGGCTTGGAAGGCTCTGCTCAAGGCACGTGCCATAGAAAACCAGTGCTACGTGCTGGCTGTCAACCGGGTTGGGTCTGATCCGTTCTGTCAGTATTGTGGTGGCAGTGCTGTGATAGATCCGTATGGCAAGATTGTATCGGCTTGTGAAGACGGCAAGGAATGTATTGCCGTTGCAGATATTGATATGAAAGAATTATTGGCATTCAGAGAGAAGTTTCCTGTTTTGGAGGATGCCGACTCATTTAAATTAGACTAACAATCGAATTCTATGGAAAAAATATTATTACTAGGCGATCAGGCTATTGCTTTAGGAGCCATTCATGCGGGGATAGCGGGTGTATATGCTTACCCCGGTACTCCTTCAACAGAAATTACCGAGTATATTCAGGAACATCCTTTGGCTAAGGAGAGAAAATTGCATAGTACATGGTGTACCAATGAAAAAACAGCTATGGAGGCTGCTTTAGGTGTGTCTTATGTGGGTAAGCGTGCACTGGTATGTATGAAACATGTGGGAATGAATGTTTGTGCAGATGCCTTTGTTAACTCAGCCATTACAGGTGTGAATGGTGGAGTAGTGGTGTTGGCGGCAGACGACCCTTCAATGCATTCTTCGCAGAACGAGCAGGATTCCCGTTTTTATGGCAAATTTGCCATGATTCCTATTCTTGAGCCGGCTTCTCAGCAGGAGGCTTATGATATGATGGCTTATGCTTACGAATTGTCCGAGCGTGAGGGGTTTCCGGTACTGATGCGTATTACGACCCGCATGGCGCACTCGCGTGCCGCAGTGGCTGTGAAATCAGATTTCCTGAATGTTATGTCTACAGGACGTCCTTCTGTTCCTTCTGATTGGGTGTTGCTGCCAGGAAATGCCCGCCGCAGGTATCAGGAAGTAATTGCTGCCCAGCCCACTTTAGCACGTTTGTCTGAGGATTCTCCTTTTAATGATTATAAACCGCAGACTGGTAATGAAAATAAGGCGAAGCTGGGTATTCTGGCGTGTGGTATTGGTTATAATTACGTGATGGAAAATTATCCGGATGGATGTCCTTATCCGGTTTTGAAGATTGCTCAATATCCTTTGCCTTCGGATAAGTTGCTGGCTTTGGCTGAGTCGTGCGAGTCGCTGCTGGTTGTAGAAGACGGACAGCCTTTTGTGGAGGAGCAGCTTAAAGGGATTTTGCCTGGAAAATATATCGTAAAGGGCCGCCTTAGTGGTGACCTTCCTCGTACGGGTGAGCTGACCCCCGACAGTGTGCGTCTGGCATTGGGCTTACAGCCGGTTTCGGTTTATGCTGCAGCCCAGAACATTGTCCCCCGTCCGCCAGCATTGTGCAACGGATGTGGTCACCGCGATGTGTACGATGCACTGAACCGTGTGGCTGCACAATACCCTGATGCCAAAATTTTTGGAGACATCGGCTGTTATACTCTAGGGGCACTTCCACCTTTCCGTACGCTGAGCAGTTGTGTGGATATGGGTGCTTCTATTACGATGGCAAAGGGGGCTGCTGATGCAGGACTTTTCCCTGCCATTGCGGTGATTGGAGATTCTACGTTCACACACTCTGGAATGACCGGATTGCTGGATGCAGTAAACGATAAGGCCAACATTACCGTTATTATTTCCGACAATCTTACTACGGCAATGACAGGTGGACAGGATTCGGCCGGAACTAATAAGTTCGAGGCAATCTGTCTGGGATTGGGAGTTGAGCCGGAGCATGTGCGTGTCGTAGTCCCGTTACCTAAGAACATGGAGGAAATCACACGCATCCTTAAAGAGGAGATAGAGTACAATGGAGTTTCTGTCATTATTCCACGTCGTGAATGTATGCAGACACTTAACCGTAAGTTAAAACAGAAAAGAGCAGCAAAAGCATGAAAACAGATATAATTTTATCAGGCGTAGGAGGACAGGGTATTCTTTCTATTGCTACAATTATAGGTGAAGCAGCGACACGTTTGGGGTTGACACTGAAACAGGCTGAAGTACACGGTATGAGCCAGCGTGGGGGAGATGTGCAGTCTAATCTGCGTTTGTCTGACCAGCCGATTGCATCCGATTTGATACCGTTGGGCATGGCAGATATTATTCTATCATTGGAGCCGATGGAGGCTTTGCGTTATCTTCCTTATCTTTCTAAAGAAGGATGGATTATTACTTCGTCTGCGCCTTTCATCAATATTCCTAATTATCCTGACACCGAACAGTTGATGCAGGAACTGAACAGTTTGCCGCATGTTGTGGCACTGGATGTGGATGCTATTGCGAAAGAGAATAACATGCCGCGGTGCGGTAATGTGATTTTGCTGGGTGCGGCAGCTGTCTTTCTGAAGATTATCGATACCGATGAGTTGTATCATAGTATTGAGCGGATATTCCGGTCGAAGGGGGAAGCTGTTGTAGAAATGAATCACCGTGCTTTTAAGATAGGTTATGAATATGCACAACAATTAATGAAGGAATAGCCATATGAGTAAGGTGTTTAGTGAAGAGCTGGTAGCACAGGTTGTTAAGGAGATGAAAGTAGCCGACCTTTCTAATGCTACCATTGGTGATGTCTTGCTGGTTGCTTCTTGTCTGGAGCAGCTTACGGGTATTCCTTTTGTGCGTATGGACCAGGGGTCTCCGGGACTTCCTGCCAATAGAGTGGGTATTGAGGCTGAAAAGGCAGCGCTTGATAAAGGATTGGGTGCACAATATCCGGCGGCAGCTGGGGTGGCCGAACTGAAGGAGGCTGCATCTCGTTTCATAAAGGCTTTTATCGATATTGATATTTCTCCGCGTGCATGTTTGCCTACAACAGGGTCTGTGGCCGGTTCGTTCGGTGCATTTATAGCATGTACACAGCGCATTCCCGGTAAAGACAAGGTTTTATTTATTGACCCGGGGTTCCCTATCCAGAAGTCGCAGCTTCGCATCCTGGGTATTCAGTGGAAACTGTTTGATATTCATGATTATCGCGGACAGGCTTTGCGTGGAAAGTTGGAAGAGTTCCTGCGGGAGGGCGATATAGCTGCCATTGTTTATTCTAATCCTAATAATCCGGCTTGGATTTGTTTGGAGGAGGAGGAGCTGCAGATTATCGGTGAACTTGCTACGCGTTACGATACGATTGTGATGGAAGACCAGGCCTACTTCTGTATGGACTTCCGTCATCCTTTCGGTCGTCCTTATCAGGCTCCGTTTGTGCCTACGGTGGCTCGTTATACGGATAACTATATATTGTTCTTGTCTGCTTCGAAGATATTCAGCTATGCCGGACAGCGTATTGCCTTGGCTTGTGTGTCCGATAAATTGTTCGACAAGCAGTATCCTGCATTGGCAGAGCGCTATGAGGATTCCGGGGTATTCGGACCTACTTTCATTGCATCGATTATGTATATGATTACTTCCGGATGTACAGCTACTACTCAATATGGCTTGGCCGAGATGCTGAATCAGTCGGTCGAAGGTAAGATTGATTTTGTGGCCGATACCCGTGAATACGAGCGCAGGGCAGCACGCATGAAGAAAATCTTTACCGATAACGGATTTTCCATCGTCTACGATCGTGATGTGACTCAGAAGGTGGGCGACGGTTTCTTCTTTACGCTGGGTTATCCGGGCTTGACAGGAGGCGAACTGTTGTGCGAGTTGATGTATTACGGTGTCAGCAGCATTTCGCTGGCTACTACCGGAAGCGACCAGCAGGGTGTGAGGGCTTGTACATCGCGTATGCGTGAAGAATTGTATCCGGTATTGGAAGAGCGTATGAAGGCTTTCAGAGCCGACCATCCGATAGATTGATAAACAAAATATTACACACAAATAACTGACTTTAAATTGAAATACGATTATGATTTGGAACACGAATAAAGAGTGCATGGACCCGGAGCAGATGCGCGAGCTGCAGGGAAAGCGTTTACAGAAGTTGGTGGATTATGTATACCACAATACGCCATTCTATAGAAAGAAAATGCAGGAGATGGATTTGTTGCCCGGAGATATCAAGTCTATCGATGATATTGTGAAACTCCCTTTTACTACCAAGCAGGACCTGCGCGATAATTATCCTTATGGCCTGATGGCTGCCCCCAAGTCGGAGATTGTGCGTGTGCATGCTTCTTCGGGAACTACGGGTAATCCTACTGTAGTAGGTTATACGCGTAAGGATTTGGAAATCTGGAAGGAGGCGATTGCCCGTTCGCTTACGGCTTATGGTATTACACGCGAAGATACTGTTTCTGTAGGTTATGGCTATGGACTGTTCACTGGCGGACTGGGAGCGCATTATGGGGTAGAGCATATTGGTGCTACTGTGATACCGACTTCTACCGGAAATACGGAAAAGCATATTCGCCTGTTGCGCGACCTTCAGATTACCGGACTGGCTTGTACTCCTTCGTATGCTTTGTATTTGGCTGAGGCTTTGGATAAGGCCGGACTGTCGAAAAAAGATATTTTCTTGCGGGTAGGTATTTTTGGTGCTGAGCCGTGGACCGAGAATATGCGTCGTGAAATAGAGGACCGTCTGGGTATTAACGGATATAATATTTATGGATTGAGTGAAATTATCGGTCCGGGTGTTGCCCATGAGTGTGAGTGTAAAAACGGCTCGCATATAGCTGAGGACCATTTCTACCCCGAAATTATTTCACCCGATACGCTGGAACCGCTTCCTAGAGGCCAGGTTGGCGAAATGGTATTTACCACGCTTACTAAAGAGGGTATGCCGCTGCTGCGTTATCGTACAAAAGACTTGACCTCACTGATGGAAGGCACTTGTCCGTGTGGCCGTACTACCGTACGTATGACTCCGATTATGGGACGTAGTGACGATATGCTTATTATCCGTGGTATTAATGTATTCCCGTCGCAGGTAGAAAGTGTAATCCTCGAAATGAAAGAGTTCGAACCGCATTACCTGCTGGTTGTAGACCGTGTCAAAAATCTGGATACCTTGCAGGTGCAGGTGGAAGTTCGCAGAGATTTCTTTACAGACGATATTGGCTCGATGCTGAATCTGAAGAAAGCACTTTCCGACAGACTGAAGAGTGTCCTGTCTATCAGTGCGGATGTGAAGCTTGTAGAGCCTAACAGCATTGCACGCAGTGAAGGAAAGTCTAAACGGGTGATAGATAAGCGAGTTTTAGTTTAATATATAAATTAGATAGCTATGACAATAAAGCAACTCTCTGTTTTTCTGGAGAATAAAACCGGAAGAATAAACGATGTAGTACGTACATTGGGAAAAAATGATATAAATATGCATGCATTCAGCATGGCCGAAACAGCGGACTTTGGTATTCTTCGCCTTATTGTGTCGGATGTGGAGAAAGCTGTTGAGGTGTTACGTGCGCAGGATTTTGCAGTTATGTCTACCGACGTGGTTTGCCTGAGTTGTGCCAATGTGCCGGGCTCACTGGCCGAGGTTTTGGAATGCCTCGCTGCCGAGAATGTTTTTATAGAGTATATGTATGCTTTTGCACAAAAGGATACAGCCAATGTGGTGATAAAGCCTAATAATATCCCTCATTGTCTGGAAGTCCTTAAAGCTCATCAGTGTAATGTGCTGAATAAGGAAAAATTATAATAGCCTGTCTGGTATTGTTGAGCCACAGTTTCTTCATCGTAGGGGATGAAAAGGACTGTGGCTCTTTTTTTGTTTAGATTTTCTTTTTGATTTCCATTTTGTAGACGTTGGTCTCTTTGGGGGTAAAGCCTAGGGATTTATATAAGGCATTAGCTGCTATTCTTTTAGGGTTGGATGTTAGCATTAAAGTTGTGTTCTCCTCCAGAGATAATTTGTCGAGCATATCCTGCAACATTTTTCTACCCAGGCCTGCGCCTCTGAATTTTTCATTTACCACCACATCTTCAATCCATGTTTTCCGCCCTGTGGGAGCTTCGTAGCTGCCGGTTGTAATCATCCCGTATACTTGTTCTCCTTTTTGGAAGAAGTACAAGTGACTATCTTTGTTATCGATAATAGTTTGCAGCTTTTCCTTTGTAAAAGAAATAGGGGAGGAAGTCAGCTGATTAAGCAGCCCTTGCACAGTCTTTACATTTTCATCGGTGACGTCCGATACTTCTTTTAATTGAAAATTTTCCATATTTTAAGCTTATTGAAAGATTATCGTATCGCAAAGATAGTCTATTTTGGAATTACGGACGAATGACGATGCAATATCTTGGATGATTTCCTTTAGTCTTTCAGTTTGAGATAATCCTCGTCCGAAACTGCTTCCAGCCATTCGTTGGCGGTATCTTTACCGTCCAGCTCAAAAGCAAGATGGGCAAACCAGCTGTCTGATGTGGCACCGTGCCAATGCTTTACGTTGGCAGGAATATGGATAACAGTACCGGGGAGTATTTTTACTGCTGGTTTTCCTTCTTCCTGATACCAGCCTTGTCCGGCTACTCCAATCAGCATTTGTCCTCCTCCTTCGGTTGCCTTGTGGATGTGCCAGTTGTTGCGGCACCCGGGCTCGAAAGTGACGTTGAATATTTTCATTTGTTCGTTTGAGATAGGTGCCAGATAACTGTTGCCGGTAAAGTAGGCTGCAAATGCAGTGTTGGGCTCACCAATCGGGAATATCATTTCTCGTTGGAAAGCTTCTTTGGCGTTCTGAGCGGTCTCGTCTTCTGCCCACACATTTTTTGCAAGGTTGAAAGCTGCCCATGCTTTTGGCCAGCCTGCATAGAAACCGATGTGTGTAATGATTTCTGCAATCTCAGTACGGGTTATACCGTTGTTTTTGGCCGACTGCAGGTGATAGGTAAGCGAGTTGTCTGTAATTCCTTGGCTGATAAGGGAGGTGATAGTGACCAGACTACGGTCGCGCAACCCTAGTTTGTCTGTACGGCTCCATACTTCTCCAAAAAGGACATCATCATTAAGCTCTGCAAATTTTGGCGCGAAGTTTCCTAATTGGTCGCGCCCTGCTGTCTGTACTATTTTTTCTTGTGCCATAACGTTGGATGTTAAAAAGCTAAATACCGAAATAAAAATTATTTTGTTCATAACCGTTGGATTTATCTGTCCGTTGTTACTTCAAAGCTTATTGTTTTGCACAAAATTACTGGATTCACCCCAAAGACAACGTAACGATAAATGGGAACTTTGTACCCATTTTACGGATATGAAATTTTTATTCGATAGTTGTACCTTTCTTTGCTTTCCAGTAGGCTATATGTTTGGGGCTTCCCACGATTTGTGCTGTATAGATTCCGCTATGTCCCGAGAAAAGATACGATGCTACACAAGCAATGCCTAAATACATACCGCCTTCGATTCCAAAAAGTTCTATTCCCATAAGCGTACATGCAATAGGTGTATTGGTAGCTCCTGCAAAAACGGCTACAAAGCCAATGCCTGCCATGAATGATAACGGTAGGGGAATAATGGCAGATAAGGCACTGCCTAAGGTCGCTCCGACAAAAAACAAGGGGGTTACTTCTCCGCCTTTGAATCCTACGCCGATGGTGAATGTTGTCAGTAATAATTTAATAAGGAAGTCATACCACATTTGTACTTCCGTAAATGAGCTTACGATGACGGGTACTCCCAAACCGATGTATTTGGTAGTTCCCATAAGCCATACGCAGACGGCTATGCAAACTCCACCTATTAAGGGGCGGAACGGTGCGTATGATATATATTTCTTGGCTGTTTGTCCCCAGAAAACAATGGATCTGGAGAATAATCTTGCGGTAAGCCCGAAAAAGAGACTGGCCAGTATTACCCAGAGCAGGACACTTACGCTTAATTCCGGGACTTCGGTCATGTGGTATATCGTGTGCTCGATTCCCCAGGCGTGGCATGCATAGTTTGCAAAGAAGGAAGCCAGGAAGATGGGAAGTATGGCGTCGTATCGCATGCGTCCGATGATGATGACTTCCAAAGCAAAGACAGCTCCTGCCAGTGGTGTCCCGAAGACGGATGCAAATCCTGCACCTATACCTATCTGTATCATGATTTTACGGTCGTAAGGATGCATCTTGAAAACGCGCGACATGAAGTCGGCTATGGCACCGCCCATTTGTACGCCGGTTCCTTCGCGTCCTGCAGAGCCACCGAATAAGTGGGTCAATACGGTTCCGATATATACCAGAGGGGCCATTTTAAAAGGAATAATGTTATGCGAGCTGCGAATTTCTTCTATCAGGAAGTTGTTGCCTTTTGCTGCTGTTCCGGCCAGATAATGGTAGGTAAGTCCGATAACGAGTCCGGCAACGGGTAAGAGGCTGATTATCCACAGGTGGCTTTCCCGATAGGAGGTTGCCCAATTGAGTGAGGCCAGCAGTAATGCGGACGCAGAACCTATTAATGCGCCTACGATTAATGTTATGACTAGCCATTTTAACGTGTACCCAAAGATGATTTGTTCGAAACGGGTTAGGTTGATGATGTTTTTAATCCTTTCTTTCATATATCTGACATTTGATGTTTACTTCATAAAAGGAGTGTAGTGCTGTTGGCAGATTATGACGAGGATTGTGCATAATAATCCCTGTCAATTCTTTGGCAGAACTAACTCACGACAGGAACTATCAGCTTCTTCAGCGGTTTATAACAGGGAAGTCCCATTCCCTTTTTTTGAGGTCGCAAAAATAATATATTTTCTTATATCTTGCAAGGGGGAATTGCGACAGTGTGTTTGTGGCGTATCTTTATTATGAGGAATGTTTTTCATTTTTAAGCTGAAGTTTTCTCATAAT
>CAJKDC010000060.1 GCA_905198575.1 uncultured Bacteroides sp.
GGAAGCTCGTATGCAGATGGCACAGGATGTGACTTCTATGGTATTGGCTTTGCGTAGAAAAGTAAATATCAAGGTACGTCAGCCGCTGCAGTGTATCATGGTACCTGTTGTGGATGAAAACCAAAAACGTCATATCGATGCTGTTAAAGACTTGATTATGAACGAGGTCAACGTGAAGGAAATCCGTTTCGTAGAAGGTGCATCGGGTGTATTGGTGAAGAAAGTGAAGTGTGATTTCAAGAAACTTGGTCCGAAGTTTGGAAAACAAATGAAGGCGGTTGCTGCAGCCGTTGCAGAAATGTCTCAGGAGGCTATTGCTGAACTGGAAAAGAACGGTTCGTATACGCTAAACTTGGAGGGTACACCTGCTACTATTGAAGCAGCTGACGTTGAAATTTTCAGTGAAGATATACCGGGATGGCTGGTTGCAAATGAAGGCCGTTTGACCGTAGCGCTTGAAGTACAGATTACAGATGAACTGCGTCGCGAAGGAATTGCCCGCGAGCTTGTGAATCGTATTCAGAACATCCGCAAGAGTAGTGGTTTTGAAATAACAGACAAGGTTAAGATTACTTTATCAAAAAATTTGAACACGGATGATGCGGTAAATGAATATAATACTTATATTTGCAATCAAGTGCTGGCAAACTCTTTGGAATTGGCTGATGAAGTCCCAGGTGGAACTGAACTGAACTTTGACGATTTCATCTTGTTTATCAGTGTAGAGAAGCAATAAACACACATTATAATAAATTTTAAAATCTAACTACTATGGCAGAAAAAACCAGATACTCTGACGCTGAACTTGCTGAGTTCCGTGCCATTATTATGGATAAGCTGGAATTGGCTGAACGTGATTACGAGAAGCTGAAAAGAACAATAATGAACGTTGACGGAAATGACACCGACGATACATCACCTACTTACAAAGTATTGGAAGAAGGTGCAAATACGTTGTCGAAAGAGGAGACTACCCGTCTTGCTGCCCGTCAGCTCAAGTTTATCCAGAATTTGCAGGCAGCATTGGTCCGTATCGAAAACAAGACTTATGGAATTTGCCGTGAAACCGGAAAACTGATTCCAGCGGAACGTTTACGTGCTGTGCCACATGCTACTTTGAGTATTGAGGCTAAACAGGGTGGTAAACATTAATTTGAAGTTAATAACTCTGAAAGGGGTGGCGGTTTTACTTAAATATGCCGCCACCCCTTTATTTTTATGATGATGATGAAGTATTTTACACAAGGCAGACTGGCTGCGCTGATTATTATTGCTGTACTGGTCATAGACCAAGTCATTAAAATCTGGGTGAAGACAAGTATGTATATGCATGAAAGCATACGCATTGCCGACTGGTTCTATATTTATTTTACCGAAAATAACGGGATGGCATTTGGAATGGAACTCTTTGGCAAGCTTTTCCTGACGTCTTTCCGTGTGGTAGCGGTCTGTCTCATTGCATGGTATTTGCTCCGTGTAGTAAATAAGCATTATAAGACAGGGTATATCGTATGTCTGTCGCTTATTCTTTCGGGGGCTATGGGAAATATTATAGACAGTATTTTTTATGGGGAAATTTTTTCGGAAAGTACCCGTACACAAATCGCTTCATGGGTTCCGCTAGGCGAAGGTTATGGCAGCTGGTTGCATGGCAAGGGAGTGGATATGTTTTATTTCCCTATTATCGATACAAACTGGCCTTCATGGATGCCATTTGTGGGTGGTGAACATTTTATTTTCTTTAGTCCTATTTTTAATTTTGCAGATGCTGCCATCAGTTGTGGTATCATTGCTATGTTATTATTCTACAGCCGTTATTTAAATCAAGAATCAGGTTCTAAATCAAAAAAAGCATGAAAAAAAGTATATATCTCTGGGCTTCAATAGGAATGTCTGCATTATTAGTATCGGGGTGTGGCAAGAAATACCCGGATGATATATTACAGCCTGCGCAGATGGAAGAGCTATTGCATGATTATCATTTGGCTTCTTCTATGACAAACGAATTGCCTTATTCCGAGAATTACAAGAAACAGGCTTATTTGAATTATGTCTTTAAAAAACATAATGTGACGGAAGCGCAGTTTGATTCTTCAATGGTGTGGTATACCCGACATACTGAGGAACTTGCAAAGATTTACGAAAATCTGAATAAACGGTTTGACCGTGAGTCTAAGTCTGTTGCCAGTCAGGTTGCCAAGCGTGATAACCAGACATTTGTTTCTTTATCGGGCGATACAGTCAATATATGGCAAGATCGTCCGGTATATTGGCTTACAACTTCGCCTGTAACAAATAAAATGACTTTTGATTTTAAAGCAGATACCACTTTCAGACCGAATGATACTTTTATATGGGAAGCTGATTATAATTTCCTTCCTGCCGGTACACAGGCTGAGGTTACCGTGGCACTTTCGGTATCTTTTGCCAATGATAGTATACAAGGAACTACACAAACGATGAATCGTGCAGGAACTCAACGGTTTTACTTGAAAGCTGATTCAGCAGCAATTCGTGGAGTCAGTGGATTTGTGTATTTCAAAGCAGATACTTTGCATCCTTCTAGTGTATTGATTAGTAATATTCGTTTGACCCGTATCCATGAAAAATCGGGAAGCAAACTGAAGACTCGCAGTGTAGAAACTGCTGATAGAAAGAATGTAGAGTCGTCTTCCGAGAAAAAGACTCCGGTCAAGGGTAATGTGAAAATAATGAAAACCGGATCGCGATGAAACGATATTCAGCTTTAAAATTGATTTTCCCTTCGGGAGTGAGTATGCTTTATCAGGTAGTGGAAGTAGATGAAACGGGTAAAGCTTTATGCAGTTATCCGTTGCGCAGGGAGCAACATTCTACTGAGTGGCTGTCTGGTGCTTTGCTGCTTTCGCCGATAAAGCTGTATACTGCTGATCTGGAAGATTGGGATAAATTGCTTAAAAAAATAAATGCTTCCACCCATAAGCAGGTGGAAGCATTTTTCCTTTATCATATTCCTATGTTCGATATGCAATGTATGAAGCCCTTCGGTGGACGAAAACTTATACAACTATTATAATTGGCATCTTCTTCGGAACTCAGAACAGATTATTCCGGTAGCCATGGCAACATTTAACGATTCGCTTGTAGCCCGTCCTTTGGGATAATTCGGTATATATAATCGTCTGTTGATGCAAGCTGCTGTTTGTTCGCTGATGCCATTTCCTTCATTCCCCATGACAATGATACCATTAGGCGTGAGCTCTTCCTGGTACATATCGTTACCATCCAGGAATGTGCCATAAATTGGAGTATCTTCTTGCTGTCTTAAAAAAGCGGGTAAGTCGGTATAGTGCAGTTTAACGCGGGCGATTGCCCCCATTGTGGCTTGAATGGCTTTGGGATTATAGATATCTGCTGTGCCGTTGGAACAAATAATATTCTCGATGCCAAACCAATCGGCCAGTCGCACGATTGTTCCTAAATTACCGGGGTCCTGTACGTTGTCCAATGCCAGACTTAATTGCTCTTTAAGACTATTTGGAGAGAGAATATACTGAGGTTGTTCGAAAACAGCCAAAACTTCTTGGGGAGCTTTTTGAAGACTGGCTCTTGTGAGTTCATCTGCGGTTGCAGTGATGATTTCATCAGCTTCTATGTTTGGATGTTTAGCTAACCATTCGGGTAGTGCTACCAATATCTTACATCTGAATACTCCCAATAAATCTCCTGTAAGCTTAAAACCTTCTGCTACAAAAGCATTTTCTTCTCTTCGGTATTTTTTTTGCTCCAGTGAGTGGATATACTTGATTTTGTTTTTGCTAAGCATTGTTTTTTTAGTGCTATGATTCCTGAAAAAGTAATATTTATTTGAAGCAAAGCTAGTAAGATATTTTTAATATTGCATATATTTGTAGAGAAATTGTGTGAAACTCCTGTACATTGGTATGAATAAAAACAGCTTTTTTAAATATTTCTCCTGGGTTATGGTACTTTCTTTGTTGCCGGCATGCTCCGTCAAGAAGTTGATACCCGAAGGTAAGCATTTGCTGGATGATGTTAAAATCACATCCGACAATAAAGAAGTAAAAGGAGGACAGTTTTCACCCTATGTCCGGCAAAATCCCAATACGAAATGGTTTAATCTGATTCGGCTGCCAGTTCATATTTACGCTTTGGCAGGAGAGGATTCGACTAAATGGATTAATCGTTTTTGGCGGAGACTGGGTGACAAACCGGTGATATACGACTCCATACAGGCTGAGCGCTCAAGAATGGAAATACAGAAGGCTGTGCGCAATATGGGCTATATGCAGGCAGTTGTAGCATTGGATAAAGAAATCAGGGATAATAAAATCCATGTGCGTTATCGAATAAAAAGTGGGGCTCCTTATGTCGTTAATCGGTTGAAATATGATATACCAGACTATACAATTGCAGATTTTGTGTTGGCTGATTCTGCACAAAGTCTGCTAAGAGAGGGAATGCGTTTTGATGTAAATGTGCTGGATGAAGAACGTTCAAGGATTACCCGATTGTTGCAAAATAACGGATATTATAGATTTAATAAAGATTTTTTAGCTTATCAGGCCGATACCGTTAAAAATTCGCGCGATATAGCTTTAACTCTGAAGCTGAAACCTTATCAGCGAAAAAAAGAGGATACTCCCCAGCGTCATGAGCAATATAGAATAGGTAAGGTAAATTATTTGATGGATACTGATTTTGCGATGTTACGCTCAGGTCGGTCTTCATTGAGTGACAGCTCTTGTTATGAAGGAATTAACTTCTTTTATCAGGGAAAACCTTTTTTACGCAGGAGTCTGCTAAGTGAATATAATTCTATTTTTCCTGGAAACTTATATAGTGAGAATGATGTGCAGAGTACATATTCTGCTTTGGGAAGATTGCGTATTTTGAAATATTCAAATATACGTTTTGATGAGGTCTCACGTTCGGACAGTTTAGGAACTGATAGTGCAAAGGTGGATGCTTATGTGATGCTTTCACGCTTAAAAAACAAATCGCTGGCTTTTGAAATCGAGGGAACAAACTCGGCTGGTGATTTAGGAGCCGCAGCTTCTGTTACATTTCAGCATCGTAATTTGTTCAGAGGGTCGGAGGCTTTCACATTCAAAGTGCGTGGGGCATATGAGGCAATCACAGGATTGGGTGATGGCTATTTGTCTGACAATTATATGGAGTATGGCGTTGAAAGTTCGTTGAATTTTCCGGAGTTTATGTTCCCTTTTATTTCAAAAGAATATAAACGCCGTAGAAGAGCAACCTCTGAGGTCAGCTTGAAATATAACTGGCAAATCCGTCCCGAGTTTGAACGAACTATTGCTTCGGCTGCTTGGAGTTATCGCTGGATGGGTAAGAGTCGTTCTTCACATCGATTTGACTTGCTGGACATCAACTATATCTATATGCCTTGGATGTCGGAGGAATTCAGAGAGTATTTGAATAGCATGACAGACCGGAATTCTATTCTGAGGTATAGTTATGAAAATATGTTGATTGTGAAGCTAGGGTATACATATACTTATAATAGTGCGGGAGGGCCTGTGGCTCAACGTACTCCCAAACGTGATGCTTATTCAATTCGTTTTAATATAGAGGAATCGGGTAATCTTTTGTATTTGGGTTCTAAGTTATTCCATCCTAATCCTAAGGCTGGTGAGGCGTATCAGTTGGCCAATATCGATTTTGCCCAGTATGTGAAAATGGATTTTGACTATTCGAAGAACTTTATTATCGATGAACGAAATGCTTTTGTTTTCCATGTTGGAGCAGGATTAGCCGTCCCGTATGGAAATTCAAAGATTTTGCCATTCGAAAAACGTTACTTCTCCGGAGGTGCCAACAGTGTACGCGGATGGTCTGTACGTTCTTTGGGCCCTGGCGAATACAATGGCTACAAGTCGAATGGAGAGTTGGATAATATGGCTTACATAACACGTACTGGTGATATTAAGCTGGATGTGAACTTTGAATATCGTACATACTTGTTCTGGAAGCTGAACGGTGCTGCTTTTATAGATGCAGGTAATACGTGGACGCTACGTGCAAGTGATGATATACCGGGTGGAGAGTTTAAATTTAACCGTTTTTATAAACAGTTGGCTGTAGCTTATGGGTTGGGTATCCGTTTTGACTTGGATTACTTAATTTTACGTTTTGATGCTGGTATGAAGGCTGTCAATCCGATGAAAGGTGAAGAACGTTTCCCGTTGATTAAACCTGATTTCAGTCGTGACTTTGCTTTTCATTTTGCCGTAGGATATCCGTTTTAATGAAATTAATATACTTAATAATATGCAGGAGAAAAAATCATATACCGAACAGTACTGTAAAGAATTGCAGGAATGGTTCAACAATCAGAACTTGCCTAAAGAAATGTGGATAAACGACGCTACTTATTCTCCAGATCTACGTGCTAGTGTTGATATGCTTTTGGAACAGGCATTTATTTGTAGGGAAAACCCTAAAATGCACGGTTGTATTTATTTGTTGGAAGCAATTAAAAAGAAATTGGAAGAAGGACAATAATTGGCGTCTAGGTTTATAAAAGAATGAAATAACTGTAATATGAAATCGAAATTTATTGTAATTGAAGGACTGGATGGATGTGGAAAGTCTACACAGATAAAATTGTTGTCTGAAAGACTGGAAGCGCAAGGACTAAAATATAAATTTATTCATTTTCCGCTGCTGGATAAGGGAGTATATGGAAAAATGATTGCAGAGTTCCTGAGAGGTGAATACGGAGCTTTGAATCAGGTTCACCCTAAATTGGTGGCATTGCTTTATGCGAATGATAGAAAGGAAAATGCCCATATTATCAGGCAATGGCTGGAAGAGGGCTACTATGTTATTGCAGACCGATATGTATTTTCGAATATCGTATTCCAGTGTGCCAAGTTAGAGGATGAAGTTTCAAAGCGAAATTTGAAGGAGTGGATTTTACATTTTGAATTTGTAGAAAATGAATTGCCGGTACCTGCACGAAGCTTTTTCCTGGATATGCCTTTTGAGTTTATTAGAAAGTCTCTGACGCAAACGCGTAGTGGGGATGACAGGGATTACCTTTGTGGTAAGCAGGATATTCATGAAGCATCTTTGCAGTTTCAGGAAAATGTATATGCGGAGTATAAACGTTTGGTAGCCGAACGTAATGACTTTATCGCTATTGATTGTGCAGCAGCAGATGGAGTTCCTAAATCACCTGAAGACATTAATCGTTGCATTTTAGAGCTGATGGAGCAAGAGTTCCAGGCAGAACGGTAATATAAATGAAGCCTTTGTTGAAAAGCCTATTCTAAATTAAATGCGTAATTGCGAAAAAAATGTTTAAAAGTTTAGTAGTATATCATATTTTAGTATATTTGAGAGTGTTTTATTCGTAGAAAGCGTATAAATAATAAATAGGATTTATAATTAAATATCATCATGGAAAACAAGATTCAAGAGTTAACCGACAAAATTTATCGGGAAGGTGTTGAGAAAGGAAATGCAGAAGCTCAGCGTCTGGTCGGTGCTGCTCAGGATGAAGCAAAAAAAATCATTGCTGATGCTCAGGCACAAGCCGAAGCAATTCTTGCAGAAGCTAAAAAAAATGCGGCTGAACTTGCAGACAATACCAAGTCGGAGTTGAAGCTGTTTGCTGGTCAGGCAGTCAATGCTTTGAAGACTGAAATAACGTCTTTGCTTACTAATCAGGTCATATCTTCTGCAGTAAAAGGTTTTGTTGCTGATAAAGATTTCTTTAACAAATTTATTGTTGCACTAGCTACCCAATGGTCGGCTAACGAACCCATTGTAATAGCAACAGCTGATGCGGCTTCATTGAAAAAATATTTTGCAGCTCAGGCAAAAGATTTACTGGATAAAGGTGTGAAGATTGAGCAAGTTAACGGTATGAAAACTTTGTTCTCAATTTCACCAGCTGATGGTTCTTATAAAGTGAACTTCGGTGAAGAGGAATTTGAAAACTATTTCAAAGAATTCCTGCGTCCGCAATTAGTAGAAATGTTGTTTTAACTGAAGCCTATGAGTAGTTATTATTGCCTGGTAGCCGGTTTGCCGGATGTTAATCTCGATGACGGTAAACTGAACTATACGGTGGAAAATTTTAAATCGGAGCTTTATCCGGAACTGTCGCGTAAAGACCAGCTTCTGATAGATTTGTTTTATCTGAAATACGATAATGCAGATTTGTTACGCTTGCTTAAAGACAAGGATGCTGTGGTTGACGGTGGTGGTAACTTTTCATCGGAAGAGTTGCTGGCATTGATAACAGCCGTACGTGAGGGTGAAACTCCTGATTCGCGCTATCCTCTTTACATGTTTCAATTCGTCGAGCAATATTTCATGTTGCAACCAGAAGAGCAGTATCGTGCTGATGACTTGCTGGCTGGTTTGTATTATGCGTATGCAATGCAATGTGGAAACTCTTTTATTGCTTCCTGGTTTGAATTTAATCTGAACGTTAACAATATTCTTGCGGCTTTGACTGCACGCAAATATAAAATGGATGTACCTTCTGTTGTAGTGGGTGCTACGGATGTTTGTGCACAGTTACGAACTTCGAATGCCAGAGATTTTGGTTTGACTGAGCAGATTACATATTTTGAGCAAATTATGCGAATCAGTGAGATCGATGAACTGGTGGAACGTGAGAAGAAGATAGACTTGCTAAAATGGAATTGGCTGGAAGATGAGGTCTTTTTCCATTATTTCACCATCGAACGCATTTTTGTGTTCTTGCTCCGACTGGAAATGATAGGCCGTTGGATTTCACTGGATAAAGAGAAAGGTAGTGAGTTGTTCCGTCAACTGATACAGTCGCTGAAGGAGCAGGTTCAGATACCTGAAGAATTTAGAAAATAATCGAATAAAATAATATGGCAACAAAAGGAACTGTTTTAGGCGTAATTGCCAATATGGTTACGCTTACTGTCGACGGTCCTGTGGCTCAGAATGAAATCTGTTATATTCATACGGGTGGCGACAGGCTGATGGCAGAGGTTATTAAAGTAGTAGGCAGTAATGTGTATGTTCAGGTTTTTGAAAGTACACGTGGACTGAAAGTCGGTGCCGAGGCTGAATTTACGGGGCATATGCTGGAAGTAACATTAGGTCCGGGTATGCTTTCGAAAAACTATGATGGTTTGCAGAATGACCTCGATAAGATGGAAGGTGTATTCCTGAAACGAGGACAGTATACTTATCCGCTTGATAAGGAAAAGAAATGGCTTTTCAAGCCTATCGTTAAAGCTGGTGATGAAGTAGGACCTTCGGCTTGGCTGGGTGAAGTGGAAGAAAACCACCAGCCTTTGAAAATTATGGTACCATTCCAACTGCAGGGTACATACAAGGTGAAGTCAATCGTAAATGAAGGTGAATATACGATTGAAGATACAGTCGCTGTTCTTACTGACAAAGATGGTAATGATATCCCGGTTAACATGATTCAGAAATGGCCTGTAAAAAAGGCAATGACTAATTATCGTGAAAAACCGCGTCCTTTTAAATTGCTGGAAACAGGAGTCCGTGTAATCGATACTGTGAATCCGATCGTTGAAGGAGGTACAGGTTTTATTCCGGGTCCTTTTGGAACAGGTAAGACTGTGCTTCAGCATGCCATCTCTAAACAGGCTGAGGCTGATATCGTAATTATTGCTGCTTGTGGTGAGCGTGCTAATGAGGTTGTAGAAATCTTTACGGAATTCCCGGAACTGGTTGACCCGCACACTGGACGCAAGTTGATGGAACGTACGATTATCGTAGCTAATACTTCTAATATGCCGGTGGCAGCCCGTGAAGCTTCTGTGTATACAGCGATGACAATGGCTGAGTTTTATCGTGCCATGGGATTGCGTGTACTTTTGATGGCAGACTCAACTTCACGTTGGGCACAGGCTTTGCGTGAAATGTCAAACCGTATGGAGGAATTGCCTGGACCAGATGCATTCCCGATGGATATTTCGGCTATTATTTCGAACTTCTACGGACGCGCAGGTTATGTTTATCTGAATAATGGACATACAGGTTCTATTACTTTTATCGGTACAGTATCTCCTGCCGGTGGTAACTTGAAGGAACCGGTAACAGAAAATACGAAAAAAGTAGCTCGTTGTTTCTATGCTTTGGAACAGGAACGTGCCGATAGAAAGCGTTACCCGGCTGTTAACCCGATTGATTCTTATTCAAAATATCTGGAATATCCAGAATTTGAAGATTATATCGAAAAACGCATTAACGGAGAATGGATTGGCAAGGTAAACGAATTGAAGACACGTTTGCTGAGAGGTAAGGAAATTGCTGAGCAGATTAACATTTTGGGTGATGATGGCGTTCCTGTAGAATACCATGTTACTTTCTGGAAATCAGAATTGATAGACTTTGTGATCTTGCAGCAAGATGCTTTCGATGAGGTGGATGCTGTTACTCCAATGGAACGTCAGGAAGAAATTGTTAATATGATTATTAATATCTGTCATACTGATTTTCAGTTTGATAACTTCCTTGAGGTAATGGAATACTTTAAGAGAATGATCAACATCTGCAAGCAGATGAACTATGCGAAATTCCGTTCAGAACAGTACGTTAATTTCCAAGAACAGCTCAAGCAGTTGGTTGCCGAAAGAAGCGTTAAATAATAGATTAAATTAAGGAAATTATAAAATGGCAACAAAAGCATTTCAAAAGATATACACGAAAATCAGCCAGATAACTAAGGCTACCTGCTCGCTTAAGGCGACAGGCGTCGGTTATGATGAACTGGCTATGGTAAACGGTAAGTTGGCCCAGGTGGTTAAGATTGCCGGAGATGATGTGACTTTGCAGGTTTTCGAAGGTACGGAAGGTATCCCAACAAATGCCGAAGTGGTGTTTCTGGGTAAGGCTCCTACACTGAAAGTAAGCGAGCAACTTGCCGGTCGTTTCTTCAATGCATTTGGTGACCCGATTGATGGTGGTCCTGAAATAGAAGGAACGGAAGTCGAAATCGGTGGTCCTTCTGTGAATCCGGTACGTCGTAAACAGCCGTCAGAATTGATTGCTACAGGTATTGCGGGTATCGACTTGAACAATACTTTGGTGACCGGACAGAAAATTCCGTTTTTTGCAGACCCGGACCAGCCGTTCAATCAGGTAATGGCAAATGTGGCTCTGCGTGCAGAAACAGATAAGATTATTTTGGGTGGTATGGGTATGACCAATGATGACTACTTGTATTTCAAGAATGTATTCTCGAATGCAGGAGCATTGGACCGTATCATCAGTTTCGTAAATACGACAGAAAATCCTCCGGTAGAACGACTCCTGATTCCGGATATGGCTTTGACTGCAGCTGAATATTTTGCAGTTGAGCACAATCAGAAAGTCTTGGTATTGCTTACGGATATGACATCGTATTCGGATGCTTTGGCTATTGTATCTAACCGTATGGACCAGATTCCTTCTAAGGACTCAATGCCGGGTTCTTTGTATTCGGATTTGGCTAAGATTTATGAGAAAGCCGTACAGTTCCCAAGTGGAGGTTCTATCACTATTATCGCGGTGACAACCTTGTCAGGTGGAGATATTACACATGCAGTGCCTGATAATACGGGTTATATTACTGAAGGTCAGCTCTTCTTGCGTAGAGACAGTGATATCGGTAAGGTAATTGTAGACCCATTCCGTTCGTTGTCACGTTTGAAACAGTTGGTTAGTGGTAAGAAAACACGTAAAGACCATCCACAGGTTATGAATGCTGCAGTACGTTTGTATGCCGATGCAGCCAATGCGAAAACCAAGATGGAAAACGGTTTCGACCTTACCAATTACGACGAACGAACACTGGCTTTTGCCAAGGACTATGCAAATCAGTTGCTAGCTATTGATGTAAACTTGGATACAACTGAAATGCTGGATGTTACGTGGGGATTGTTCAGCAAATACTTTAAGCCCGAAGAGGTGAATATTAAGAAAGAATTTGTAGACCAGTATTGGAAAAAATGATTCATTAATACAGGAGAGAAATGGCTATAAAATTTCAATATAACAAGACCTCATTACAGCAACTAGAAAAGCAGCTGAAGATAAGGGTACGCACACTTCCTATTATTAAAAATAAGGAAAGTGCCTTGCGTATGGAAGTCAAGCGCTGTAAAGGAGAAGCTGTAGCACTCGAGGAACGGCTGGAAGAGCAAATCCAGGCGTACGAGGCCATGTTCGCACTCTGGAATGAATTTGATGCTTCATTGATAAAAGTGAAGGATGTTCATTTGGGCATAAAAAAGATTGCGGGTGTTAGGGTTCCGCTATTGGAAAGTGTGGAGTTCGAAATTCGTCCTTTCAGCTTGTTCTGTTGTCCTAAATGGTATGCTGATGGACTTTCATTATTGAAAGGCTTGGCACAGACAGCAGTAGAGCGGGAGTTTATGCTTGCCAAACTGAGCTTGCTGGAACATGCACGTAAAAAAACTACTCAAAAAGTAAATCTTTTTGAAAAAGTTCAGATACCAGGGTATCAGGATGCTGTGCGTAAAATTAAGCGCTTTATGGAGGATGAGGAAAATCTATCCAAGTCTTCTCAGAAGATCCTGAAATCCTTACAAGAGAAAAGAAAGGAGGCCGAAGCATGATTGCAAAAATGAAAAAACTGACATTCCTTGTTTTTTATAAGGAATATGAATCTTTCTTGCATAGTATTCGTGACCTTGGTGTGGTACATATTACCGAGAAGGCACAGGGCGGTGCGGAGAATCCTGATTTGCAGGAAAGCTTGCGCTTGTCGGCACGTTATACTGCTGTGATTAAGGCCTTGAAAAGTTTGGGAGTAGCTCCTGATTCAGTTCAGCTGCATGGAGTAAACGGCGGTGAAGAAGCTTTGGCGCAGACTGAGTTGCTTCAGCAGAGAATCCAGCAGTATGCACATCGCTTGTTGGTTGCAGAAAAAGATGTTGCGCTTATGGAGCCATGGGGCGACTTTAATCCTGCCGATTTGGAGAAACTGAGAGAAGCTGGTTATGAAATCACTTTTTTTGCCTGTTCAGAGAAAGCTTTCAAGGATGAGTGGATAGACTTGTATAATGCAACGGAAATAAGCCGCTCAGGTTCAAAGGTCTATTTTGTAACTGTTACGAAGACAGGTGTGCCAGTAGAACTGGATGTTGAATCGGCAAAACTGCCTGAGGCCTCGTTAAGTACCCTGCGGGCTAATGTCGATGCAATTAAGAGTGAGCTGGCTGGTACTGAAGAACAGTTGAAGAAATTGGCTGCTGTGGCTTTACCGGCTTTGCAAGATGCTCAGGCGAAAGTTCATGCGGATATTGAATTTTCAAAAGTTGTTCTCAGTGCTGATTCGTTGGCCGACAACAAACTGATGTTGCTTGAGGGTTGGATTCCTGCTTCGAAAGCGAAGGAATTATCAGACTTTCTGGCTACGCAGAATGCATATTATGAGTTATCGGATCCGACTCCCGATGATAATGTACCTATCCTGTTAAATAACAATGCATTTGCAAAGTTGTTTGAGCCGATAATGAAGTTGTATATGCTTCCTAAGTATAATGAACTGGATCTTACTCCGTTCTTTGCTCCATTCTTTATGCTTTTCTTTGGCTTGTGTTTGGGTGACAGCGGATATGGATTGTTTATGGTGCTGGCTGTAACATTATATCGGATGCTTGGTAAAAATATCAGTGCATCGATGAAGCCTGTACTTACATTGGTTCAGCTCTTAGGAGCATCAACTATGGTCTGCGGTTTGCTTACTGGAACATGTTTTGGCTTCAACCTTTATGATATCGGTACACCGTTCTTCCAGAATTTGAAAGAAGCGATTTCGCTGGATAACCAGCAGATGTTTAATCTTTCATTGATTTTGGGTGGTGTTCAGATTATTTTTGGTATGATGCTAAAAGCTGCCAATCAGATTATACAATTAGGAGTGAAGTATGCAGTTGCAACAATTGGCTGGATATTAGTTCTGCTCAGTTCTGCGATAGCATTTGCTGCACCGGCTTTACTCCCGATGGGTGGAACCGTGCACATGATAATCTTGGCAATAGGTTTGCTGATGGCATATCTGTTTAATAGTCCTGATAAGAATATATTTGTTAATATTGGTCTGGGATTATGGGACAGTTACAATATGGCAACCGGTTTGTTAGGTGATATCTTGTCATATGTGCGTTTGTTTGCTCTCGGCTTGTCTGGCGGTATCCTGGCAAGTGTATTCAATAGCTTGGCAGTAGGTATGAGTCCTGATAATGCAGTGGCAGGTCCGATTGTAATGGTACTTATCTTTGTGATTGGCCATTCAATCAATATATTTATGAATGTATTGGGTGCCATGGTTCACCCGATGCGTCTTACTTTCGTAGAGTTTTTCAAGAATTCAGGTTACGAAGGAGGAGGAAAAGAATATAAACCATTTAAAAACTGATAAATTAATATTTTGAATAACAATTAAAAACAATAACATTATGGAAATGAATCTTTTGATTGCCTATATTGGTATCGCAATTATGGTAGGTTTGTCTGGTATCGGTAGTGCTTATGGTGTAACAATAGCTGGTAATGCATCTATTGGAGCTTTAAAGAAAAATGACGGTGCTTTTGGTAACTTCTTGGTTCTGACAGCTCTTCCGGGTACTCAGGGACTTTATGGTTTTGCTGGATATTTTATGTTCCAGAGCATTTTTAATGTATTGACTCCTGAAATTAGCGCTATTCAGGCTTGTGCTGTTTTAGGTTCTGGTATCGGTTTAGGACTTGTTGCTTTGTTCTCTGCAATTCGTCAGGGACAGGTTTGTGCTAATGGTATTGCTGCAATCGGTCAGGGACACAATGTATTTGGTAATACTTTGATTTTGGCTGTATTCCCAGAGTTGTATGCTATCGTTGCTTTGGCTGCAACCTTCTTGATGGGATCTGCTTTAGCAGCATAATAATACTGTTTATATATAATTTTGAGATAGGGCCGTCTTCTTTGGTTAGCCAGTTTAGACGGCTTTTTTTGTGCAATTTTGATGATTATAGATAGTAAATGTTGATAAAATGTTTTTGTCTGTTAAAATAGCAAAATGTAGTTTACCTTTAGTTTTATTCTATGAGATTCGTGTAATGGCTTGTCAATATGTAAAATAATATTTGGATATAGTGTTAATTGTCTATTTTATACTTTGGGGATTGCAGTAATTGCGTTAAATAAAAAGTGGGAATTTCTTTATTAATTCAAGCTATTTACTTAAATTTGCGCAGACTTAGATAACTTTAAAGATGGTAAAAGAATTATTAACTCCAGATTATATCTTCGAATCTAGTTGGGAGGTATGTAATAAGGTAGGGGGAATTTATACTGTTTTGTCAACTAGAGCTAAAACGTTACAAGATTCTTTCCCTGATAAAGTCTTTTTTATCGGACCTGATTTTTGGTTACATCGGAAAACCCCATTGTTTATTGAAGATAAAGACTTATATGCCGAATGGCGTAATCATGCCCTGGAGCATGAAAAGCTGTCAGTCCGCGTGGGAAGATGGAATATACCAGGAAAACCAGTTGCAATATTGGTAGATTTTTCACCTTTCTTTGAGATGAAAAATCAGATATATGCCGAGATGTGGAATGATTTTCAAGTGGATTCGCTACATGCTTATGGCGATTATGATGAAGCTTCTATGTTCTCGTATGCAGCAGGAAAGGTAGTCGAAAGTTTCTATAAATTTTATCTCACGAATAATGACCGTGTGATTTATCAGGCTCACGAATGGATGACGGGTATGGGTATGCTTTATTTACAGAAAGCTGTTCCTCAAATCGCATCGATTTTTACAACGCATGCTACGTCAATCGGACGATCTATAGCCGGTAACAATAAACCTTTGTATGACTACTTGTTTGCCTATAACGGTGATCAGATGGCGCGTGAGTTGAATATGGAATCCAAACATTCAATAGAAAAACAGACCGCACATTTTGCAGACTGTTTTACTACTGTAAGTGAGATTACAAATAATGAATGTAAGGAACTGCTTGAAAGGCCAGCTGATGTTGTGTTGATGAATGGATTTGAAGATGATTTCGTCCCTAAGCCACAAGCCTTTAATGCTAAAAGAAAAGCTGCACGCAAAGCCCTGATAAATTTGGCAAATAAATTGCTGGGAGTAACATTCAGCGATGATGTGCTGATTATCGGAACAAGTGGCAGATATGAATTTAAAAATAAAGGTATTAATGTTTACCTTGAAGCTCTTAACCGCCTGACTCGTGATAAAAACCTCAAGAAAGAGGTACTTGCTTTTGTTAATGTCCCTGGATGGGTTGGTGACCCTCGCGAAGATTTGCTTGAACGCTTGAAAAGCAATAAGACATTCGATACACCGTTAGAAGTTCCTTTTATTACTCACTGGTTGCATAATATGAGCCATGACCAAGTTCTTGATATGTTGAAATACTTGGGAATGTCGAATGCAGCCGATCAAAAAGTGAAAGTCGTATTTGTTCCTTGTTATCTTGATGGAGCTGATGGCATATTTAATATGCATTATTACGATTTGATGATTGGAAATGATCTTACAGTTTATCCATCATATTATGAACCTTGGGGTTATACTCCACTCGAAAGCGTAGCTTTCCATGTTCCTACGATTACTACCGACTTGGCTGGCTTCGGCTTGTGGGTGAACTCTATTAACGGAAAGTATGGTGAACTGAAAGATGGTGTTAAGGTAATTCATCGTACGGATTATAATTACTCTGAGGTTGCAGATGCAATCAAAGATACGGTTTCTGAGTTCTCTGTAATGTCTGCTCAGGAAATTAAGAAGATTAGAATGAAAGCGGCAGCAATTGCCGAAAAGGCACTGTGGAAACACTTTATACAGTACTACTATGAAGCATACGATATTGCTTTGCGTAATGCGCAAAAACGTAATTCGATAAAAAACATCTAACCTATAAACATAAATCATATAAAATATGAAAATTAAAACTAGTTATGCAAATGCACCGGCATGGAAAGAGATTAATGTAAAATCTCATATTCCGGAATCTCTCAAAATGTTGGAAGAAATGGCTCGTAACATTTGGTGGGCATGGAATTACGAAGCTACAGAATTGTATCAGTCACTCGATGCTGACTTGTGGAAGGTTGTAGGCCAGAATCCTGTAGCATTGCTCGAAAGACTGAGTTACGAAAAATTGGAAGCATTGGCTGAAGATGTAGAAATGTTGGCGAAAATCAATGCCGTTTATAGCAAATTCAAAGCATACGTTGACGAAAAACCAAATCCAGAAAGACCTTCTGTAGCATACTTCTGTATGGAATACGGTTTGACTCACGTTCTTAAAATATATTCTGGTGGTTTGGGTATCTTGGCTGGTGACTACTTGAAAGAAGCTTCTGATAGCAACGTTGATATGTGTGCTATTGGTTTCTTGTACAGATACGGCTATTTTACTCAGAGCCTTTCAATGGACGGACAGCAGATTGCCAACTATGAAGCCCAGAATTTCGGTAGCTTGCCATTGGAACGTGTATTGAACGAAAATGGTGATCCTTTGGTTTTGGACGTTCCTTACCTCGACTACTATGTACATGCTTATGTATGGAGAGTAAACGTAGGTCGTGTTCCTTTGTATCTGCTTGATACAGACAACGAAATGAATAGCGAATTCGACCGTTCTATTACTCATCAGCTGTATGGTGGTGACTGGGAA
>CAJKDC010000061.1 GCA_905198575.1 uncultured Bacteroides sp.
TTATTTTATCGGCTGAAAAACAGCCGATAAAATTGTCGTGGCGGAAAATAGAATGGTTACTAAAGAAATATTGTACACTTAAAAGGATAGCCATATAATCCGTTTATAATGAAAGGATTGTATGGCTATTTGAAGTCTTTTGACTCGTTAAGAGGTATGAAATACTTTTGTCTATATGTCCTTGTTGAAATAAATATTATTGTACAAAGTTTAATTCATTTTACATAATGCTATATAGCTATAATTCACAATTAGACAAGTATAAATTCTGATATCTGGATTCTGTTTTTTTTATAAGCATAAATTGCCCCTTTATTTTTACAATCTTCCGTTATCATTCCATTCTCCATAGAGAAGCCCTTTTCGGGTTTTTTCTATGAATTTGTTGAGGCGGCTTTCAAAAAGTTCGGGCTGATTCTTCTTGATTTGGATGGTATCAATTCTGATTCGCTTGTATAAATCAGGGAATTGGCAGAAATTGTTCCACACTACCGGGTCAGATTGCAGTCTTTGCAGTATATCCTTGTCTATGGTAAAACCGCTAGGCGACATGTCTGGTAGAACGGCTCTTCCAGCATCGGTCATCAGTCCTAACCGCTCCATCCTACGGCATCTTTCCTTATTAAGCTCGGACCAATTGCTTCTCGGCTTTCGTGGACAAAGTTTCTGGGCTGTTACATCATCTGCTATTTTCTTGGTAGTACTGTCTATCCAGCCGAAACATAGAGCTTCTTCTACAGCATCAATATACCAGAAAGTATTGTCATCAGTAGGTCTGCCACGTTTTACCACTACCCAGCATTCTTTCTCCGTTTTATGGTTCTGTATTAGCCATTCACGCAGTTCTGCTCTTGATTTGACGTCCAGTAAATTATGAATTTCCATTGCCTGTTGTTTTCAATGATTTTGCTTCTTCTTTCTGACCGGCAAAAGTAATTATTTTATTTCGTATAACTCCATAATATCCAGCATTTTAAATAGAATCCCATCAATGTCGCTATGCCAACTCTGATGAAAGTGTCCATAGCACCAATGGGTAACTGTTTGACAATCTTTAATCCTGTGATGGATAAAGTCTATGGTTTCCCGTTCTTGCTGTACATCTGCCAGCAGTTGGGCATCGTTACAGGCCTATCTGTAAAGTCCGTTTTTATTTTGTAATTCACAGAATGACGGTGAGGTATGGGATATAACAGTGTCGTTCATAGATTCCTTCACTTAAATCTTGAGATGACTTATGGCATTTTGCTGAAAATATCACTGTAATTAAGATACTTCTCAATATATACTATTGGGATTAATACATCTATCAACATATCATAAAATATAGATAAATTGTTATATTTGCATATTATATGATAGGTTGAGATATGGTAAAGACAACGATGGGCACAAAGTTGCCAAGAAAATTAGAGCAGAAGATGCAGATTGTGGGTGAGCAGATCAAGCTGGCCAGACTACGCAGGAACCTTAGTGTTGCTCAGGTAGCAGAACGTGCCACCTGTTCGCCTCTCACGGTTTCACGTATAGAGAAAGGCACACCTACTGTGGCAATAGGTATTTATCTAAGGGTGCTTTATGCACTTCAGCTGGATGATGATATTCTGCTGCTTGCAAAGGAAGATGCAATGGGAAAGGCCTTGCAGGATTTGAGTCTTAAGAAACGAGAAAGAGCATCCAAAAAAGAATAAGCTATGAAAAAACTTTATGTATTGCCACGAAATTGGGAACTGCGAAAAGTGAGCCGGAACGTTTTGCTGCGGTTTTTGAGAGGTAAATAATATCTTATCAAATAGAAAAGGCGTTGATTTTCAACGCCTTTTCCATTTATAGCTAATAAAGAATTATTTCCCCACACAAAAATGCTTAAATATATTCCCCAGCACCTCATCATTCGTAATCTCCCCACCGACAATCTCCGCCAGATGGAACAGACACTCCCGCAAGTCCTGCGAAACCAGATCCCCCGAGAGCTGCATCGCCAGCCCGTCCTGCACACGGTGAATCGCCTCCAGCGCCCGGCTCAGCGCCTCGAAGTGGCGGATATTGCTCACCACCACATCCTGCTGCGACACATCCGGCAGCGCGGCAAAGTCCACCAACTGCTTCTGAAGCAGCGATAGCCCTTCCTTCTCCTTGGCCGAGAGCGCCAGCACACAGCACGATTCCGGCAAACCCTTTCCAGCCAGCTCCGTCCGCAATGCCTCTGCAGCCCCGTCAGCCAGCAAGTCCGCCTTGTTCAGCACCAGTACCAGCTGCTTGTCCGCGCAGCGCGGCAAAATCTTGTCCGCCAGCTCCGCAAACTGTTCGGCAGCACGTGTAGCATCTATTACCCACAGCACGATGTTCGCCTGCTCCAGCTTCTGGAAACTCCGTTCGATACCCAGACTCTCAATCGTGTCCGTCGTCTCGCGGATACCCGCCGTATCAATAAAGCGGAACACCACACCACCCAGGTTCATCGTATCCTCAATCACATCGCGCGTCGTACCGTGGATGTCGCTCACGATGGCACGTTCTTCGTTCAGCAGCGCATTCAGCAAGGTCGATTTGCCCGCGTTGGTTTCGCCTACGATGGCTACCGGCACTCCGTTCTTCAGTGCATTGCCCACGCTGAACGACTGCACCAGTCGGCCGATGACCGTTTCTATCTGTGCGGCGATGGCTTCCAGTTCGCTGCGGTCGGCAAATTCCAGTTCTTCGTGGTCGCTGAAGTCCAGCTCCAGCTCCATCAGCGAGGTCAGGTGCAGCAGTTGGTCGCGCAGTACCGACAGCTCCCGGCTGAATCCGCCGCGCATCTGGCTCATGGCCATGCGGTGGGTGGCTGCCGAGGTAGAGGCAATCAGGTCGGCCACGGCTTCGGCCTGGCTCAGGTCCATCTTGCCGTTCAGAAAGGCACGTTGGGTGTATTCGCCCGGACCGGCGGCACGGCAGCCTTGCTGGATGAGGAGCTGCATCACCTGTTGCAGGATGTAGCTCGATCCGTGGCAGGATATTTCCGTTGAGTCCTCGCCGGTGTACGAGTGCGGGCCGCGGAACAGGCTCACCAGTACTTCGTCGATGATTTCTCCGCCGGCCGATTGGATGTATCCGAAGGTCAGCGTGTACGGCTTGCGTTCGCTCAGCGGCTGTCCGGCTGCAGGTGTAAAGATGCGGTCGGTGATGGCGATGGCTTCCGGTCCCGATACGCGGATGGTGCCGATGGCTCCGCCCTGGGCAGTAGCGATGGCACAGATGGTATCTTGTGTATACATGTAATCTGTCATGGTCTTTTCTTCTATGATTCGGGGGACAAAGATACAAAAAATCCGGTTTATGCGTAGAGGGTCTTCACCAGCAGGTCTACTACACGCTCCAGATACATGCGGTCGGTATCGTCGAAGGTGGCCAGTTCGTCGCTGTCGATGTCCAGCACGCCTTTCACTTCACCGCCGGAAAGGATGGGGACTACGATTTCCGAGCGCGACAGAGAGCTGCAGGCGATGTGGCCCGGAAACTGGTCGACATCGGGCACTACCTGGGTCTGTGCCTCGGCCCATGCGGTGCCGCACACGCCGCGTCCCTTGCGGATGCGGTAGCAGGCTACGCTGCCCTGAAACGGTCCCAGCACCAGTTCGTCATGACGCACCAGGTAGAAGCCTACCCAGAAGAATCCGAAGGCTTCCTTCAGGGCGGCACTTGTATTGGCCAGTACGCTTATCTCGTCTTTTTCTCCTTCTATCAGCGGGGCAAACTGCTCCAGAAAGTGCTCGTAGCGTTCCCGCTTGTCGGTGGTCGTCTGTTTGAAACTTGCTTCCATAATGTTTTCTTCGTTTAGTTATTGATAAAAAAGGTTCCCCTGTTTCTGTCGCAAGGGAACCATTGTATTATTTAGATGCGGTCCAGCACCACTTTTATCAGGTCGTCTATCTTGTTCTTGTAACCTGTGTTGGCTTGCTTGGCCACGCGGTTGGCTATCACCATGCACACCGTCACGGCCTTGTGTCCCAGCAGGAGCGACAGGCCCGCCAGTGCCGAGCTCTCCATCTCGAAGTTGGTGATGCGCTTGCCTTCGTACTCGAAACTTTCTATTTTCTGGTTCTGATGCGGGTCGGCCAGCGGGATGCGCAGTTGCCGGCCTTGCGGACCGAAGAAGCCGCCGCAGGCTACGGTGATGCCGCGTACCATGTCGTCTGCTCCGATGCGTTCTACCAGCTCAGGGTCGGCGCTCACGGCGTAGGGGGCAGGGGCGCACAGGTTGCCGCTCCAGCCCAGGTGGTTCAGCAGAGCGCGTTCCAGCGGAAGGTCGCACACGGCGTTACGTCCGGCGTAGAAGTTCAGCAGGCCGTCGAAACCGATGGATTTTTCCGAGCAGATGTACGTTCCGGTAGGGGTGTTGGGCTGCAGTCCGCCGCAGGTGCCTATACGCACCAGCTCCAGTTTCTGCAGGTTTTCTTTTTCCTCGCGGGTCTGGAAGTCGATGTTGGCCAGGGCATCCAGCTCGTTCACCACGATGTCGATGTTGTCGCATCCGATACCGGTAGATACCACGGTGATGCGCTTGCCCTGATACGTACCGGTGATGGTACGGAATTCACGGCTCTGGATGTCGCACTCCTGGGTATCGAAATGGGCTGCAACTACGGGTACACGGCCCGGGTCGCCTACCAGAATCACTTTGTCGGCCAGTTGTTCAGGACGTACATGCAGGTGGAATACGGAACCGTCTTCGTTGATAATCAGTTCCGAAGGGGCGAAATATCTTTTCATAATCATTCTCTCGTTTTAAGTGGTATATATATATTATTTTCCGATGGGCTGGTGTCCGGTCTGCTCAGCATCCGGCTGGGCAATGCTTTCGCGCATGGAGGTATCGGCCTGGATGTTCTTCATCCGGTAGTAGTCCATGATACCAAGATTGCCGCTTCTGAAGGCATCTGCCATGGCTTTGGGCACTTCGGCTTCGGCCTGAATCACGTTGGCACGGGCTTCTTCGGCCTTGGCTTTCATTTCCTGTTCCAGGGCTACGGCCATGGCGCGGCGCTCTTCGGCTTTGGCCTGGGCAATGTTCTTGTCGGCATTGGCCTGGTCTATCTGCAGTGAGGCACCGATGTTACGGCCGATGTCGATATCGGCAATATCGATGGACAGGATTTCAAAGGCAGTACCTGCATCCAGTCCCTTGCGCAGTACCAGCTTCGAGATGGAGTCGGGGTTTTCCAGCACCGATTTGTGGTTTTCCGACGAACCGATGGAGGATACGATACCTTCGCCTACACGGGCCAGCACGGTGTCTTCGCCGGCACCTCCCACCAGCTGGCGGATGTTGGCACGTACGGTCACACGGGCTTTGGCTATCAGCTGGATACCGTCTTTGGCCACGGCGGTCACAGGCGGTGTGTCGATGACTTTCGGGTTGACGGACATCTGTACGGCTTCGAATACGTCACGGCCGGCCAGGTCGATACCGGTAGCCATCTGGAAGGACAGCTCGATGTTGGCTTTCGATGCTGATACCAGGGCGTGCACCACTTTCTCCACATGTCCGCCGGCCATATAGTGTGCTTCCAGTTCGTCGCGTGTAATGCTGTTCAGCCCGGCTTTGTGGGCTTCTATCATGGCAGGTACGATGACGTAAGGCGGTACGTTACGGATACGCATCAGGAAGAGCTGTACCAGCGAAATTTGTACTCCGGATACCTTGGCCGACAGCCACAGGAAGAAGGGTACGTAGTGGAAGAAGACGGCAATGAAAAGGATTGCACCGGCTCCCACTACAAACGGAAGGATGTTGATTTCCATCATAATGTTGTATGTTTTTGAGGTAAATAGATTTAATAGAACAGGTATGCCGTGCTAGCTGCGCACCACGTAGACCGTGCCGTTGGCAATGCGGTCGATGCGTACCGGCGTTTTCTCGTCGATGAATCCGTCGGCTGACTGTACCTCTATCTGGTGCTCGCCGAAGCGGGCATTTCCGGTGAGTGCCAGTCGGGTGATGGCGGTTCCCTCATCGCCGGCCTGCAGGTTCAGTCCTTCCAGCGGGTTGGGCCGGTAGTCCAGTGTCTTTTTCAGCGACAGGCGGTCTACGGTTTTCGAACGCATGAACCAGCGCAGGATGGCGGTGCCTCCGGCCAGTGTTACGAGCAGTACCAGCAGTCCCGCACCCGTTCCCAGGTCGGTAAACGCATAATAGTTGGCCAGCAGCAGGCAGATGCCCGAAGCGATGCCGGCTATGCTGATGCCCGGTATCAGAAACACCTCTACGGCAAACAGCAGCAGTCCTGCCAGCAGCAGGATAAGGATGAGCAGAATCATGGCAGTATCAGTTTTTTAAGGTTGGTATTTCGGTGCGGTACTCCGGGAACCGGCCGCGGAGATTATCTCCGCAGCTGGCTTATTTCGGTATTGCGTACCTTGTTGGTCAGTTCTTCGACGTCTTGTCGCAGCTGTTCCACGCGTTTTTCCATGTCCAGCATACCGGGAGCCATGTTGGCACGGCTGGATTCGGCTGCCTGGGCGTATGCTTCACGCTTTTGGTCCAGCTGTCCGGTGAGGCTTTCCAGGTCTTTTTCCTTCTGCTGCAGTAACTGGAACTGCTGGCGGGCTTCGGCCGAGCGGAAGTCGTTCAGACTGTGGTAGGTCGCACTGTCGTCTACGATGAAGGTAAAGTCGACCTTGCGGGTGTTCTCTTCCTTGCTGTAGATCAGGGCAGACAACTGCTGGCGGGCCGTGCGCACTTTCTCTTCGTCGGTGCAGGTATCGCTGATGCGGTCCAGACGGGCCAGTGCGGCTATCTGTTCGGGGTCACCGTTCTCGTAGTCGTAAACTTCTTTGCTGGCATTGGGTACGAACACATACACACAGACTTTTCCTTCGGGCTGACGGCGGTCGGATACAAACCAGCCCAGGTTGTTCAGGTCGTCTATCACATACATGTAGTCGTTGGCTGGCGAGTTGAACGGCATACCCAAATTGTCAGGGCGCAGGTAGCTGTTGTCGTCCGAGTCGTAGCGGGTTACGAAGATGTCGTATCCGCCCATGCTTTCCTCGTTGTCCGATGCATAGTACATCGTGATACCGTCGCCGGCCACAAACGGATAGTCGGCATTGCCCAGTTCGTTGATAGAGGTCACGGCTTCGGGCTTGCTCCATTGGTTGATCAGTTTCATGCTGCTGTACAGGCTGGCCTGTCCTTCGGCATTGCGTACCGACTGCAGTTGCTTGTCGCTCATTTCGTTGGTAAACTTCACGCCGTTTTCGGTAATCTGGATGTCGCCGGCATCGGCACTCAGCTTGTAGGCTTTCAGGAAGTCCTGCTTGTCGACCACGAAACTGTCTATCACTGCCACTTTCTCTACACCGCGTATCATGCGCTGTCCGCGGCGCACTTTGTCCAGCATGCGTTCGCCGTCTTCGGTATCACCTTTCTTGCGCGAGCGCAGGTCGATGTATTCGTTCAGGTTCTCTTCGGCTTCGTTAAAACGGTAAGCGTCGTAGCACCATTTGCCCATATACAGGTAGGCATCGATGTAGCGGCGTTTGGCACTCTTGCTCAGGTAGGTATAAGCTTTCTCGCTTTCACCGGTCTCGTAGCAGCAGGCGCCATACCAGAAGTTGTACGATGCGTTCGACGGACTTTGCTTCACCAGGCGTTCGAATACGGGCTTGGCTTTTTCAAACTCGCCCTGTTCGAAGAGGTTTTTGGCCTGCGTAAGCGTTTGTGCTCCGGCTGTACCGGCCATGCAGAGGCCCAGCAGGGCAGTCAGATATTTTTTTTGTTTCATTCTTCCTAGGTTATTTTATGCATTCTACATTCAAAAATAGAAAAGTTTATTCAAAAATCCCTACTTTCTTGCATTCTATTTTCGGTTTTCTTCGTTTAATCGCACTTTTCATGTACTTTTGTGACCGTTTAAGGATTAAGTATGGGTAAACTTACAGAAGAAGACAAGCTGTTTCGCCGCGTGGAACAGCGTTTCAATAAGGGTTCCGTGCGCTACGGACTGTTGCAGGATGGTGACCGCATCCTGGTGGGCCTTTCGGGAGGCAAGGATTCGCTGGCGCTGCTGGAATTGCTGGCACGCCGTTCGCGCATTCTCAAGCCGCGTTTCACGGTGGTGGCGGCCCATGTGGTGATGAGCAACATCGCTTACGAGTCGGATGCCGGTTACTTGCGCAGTTTTGCCGAGGGGCTGGGAGTGGAGTATGTGCATTACGAAACGTCGTTCGATCCTTCCACCGATATGCGCAAGTCGCCCTGTTTCCTGTGTTCGTGGAACCGCCGCAAGGCGCTGTTCACCATTGCCAAGGAGAAGGGCTGCAACAAGATTGCGCTGGGGCATCACATGGACGATATTCTCGAGACCTTGCTGATGAACATGACGTTTCAGGGGGCTGTCAGTACCATGCCGCCCAAGCTGGTGATGCGGAAGTTCGACATGACCATCATCCGTCCCATGTGTCTGGTGCACGAGGCCGACCTGATTCAGCTGGCTGCCGTGCGCGGTTACCGCAAGCAGGTCAAGAATTGTCCGTACGAGAAAGATTCGCACCGCTCGGATATGAAGGGGGTGCTCCGTCAGTTGGAGCAGATGAATCCCGAAGCGCGTTACAGCCTGTGGAACAGCATGAACAATATCCAGTCCGACTTGCTCCCGCAGGAGGAAACGGGCGAACCGTCCGCTTGCTGAGTCGGACACTGCAAGATGTACGAAATGTTTTTTTAATATAAGAAAGATTGCAATGTTGAGTAATGGAATTTTTTCGGTTTTGCTGTTGGTCTGCTCCAATGTGTTTATGACAGTAGCATGGTATGGTCACTTGAAGATGCGTGAAGAGTTCAGCTGGTTTGCCAGTTTGCCGCTGCTGGGTGTAATTGCCTTTAGCTGGGGTATCGCGTTTTTCGAATACTGTTTTCAGGTACCTGCCAACCGCATCGGTTTCCGCGACAACGGCGGACCGTTCGATATCATGCAGCTCAAGGTCATTCAGGAGGTTATCACCCTCACCGTGTTTACCATTTTCTCCATGTTTGCCTTCAAGCTGGAGCTGAAGTGGAATCACCTGGCTGCCTGCATCTGCCTCATTCTGGCAGTGTACTTCGTGTTCAAGAAGTAAGCCGTTTTGGTTTGCTCCGTTTTTACGGGGCGGCGTTGCAAGGCCGCAACCTGTTGTCACTCACGTTTGAGCTGCTGCAGGTTGCGGTCTTCTATTTCGTATACGTTGCGTTTCTTCACCTTGTCTTTCCGGTTGCGCTCCTCGCGCTTGCGGCGTTCCAGCTCCAGCTGTTCTTCGATGTAGCGGGTATAGTCGGTACGCGTTTCCTTCTGTTGCCGGGTGCTGTCCTGGGCGGCTTCCCGCCGGCGCTTCATTTCTTCCATCCGCAGTTTCACATTCAGGGCGATGGAGTCGTTCAGCCGCTGCTTTTCCGCCTGCTGGCTCCGGCTCAGCGAGTCGGCGGCACGGTAGGTCGGGAATTTGGCTATATCCGTTTTCGTAGGCAGGTACCAGTTGTATGTCTTCCATGCCTTGGCATGCTTGCGGTTGCGGCGGATGGCCCGTCCGCGTTTCGTAAAGGTTTCATAGAGCAGCTTGTCGGCATTGAAGGAGAACCCGAGTCCGATGGTTCTGCGCACCTTTCCGGTCGGTCCCGGCAGTTTCATCTTGATTTCCCATTCCTTGTCCGGACGGTTGTACAGCACGTCGTACACCGGGTCTTCGCCGAATTCCGTCCATATCGTGAACGGTTCAGCCCGCACATAGCCCTCCGGCTTTTTCATGCGTGCTGTGTCGGTCAGCGAGCGGGGCGTACCCAGATTCACCTTGAATTCCATCCAGGGCTTCTTTTCGTTCTGTATCGGCTGGCTCTGGAAACGCTGTTCCTCGCTGTTGAAGTCAAAGCGTATCATGTCCACTGCCTCCCGGTTCAGCTTCAGTTCGGGCAGGGTGTCCAGGTGCAGGGTTTGCGCGGCAGCCATCAGCGATGAGCCTCCCAGCAGGCAGCAGGTCGATAGTTTTTTCAGGTTCATAGAAAATGCCGTATTTATTTTGTTCCTCTTTGAGTTACAAAAATAATACGGCACTTCTTAACGGGGGTTAAACCCATGTTATAAAATATTATGTATGGCTATTTTACGCGCCCTCCCTGCATCCAGCACCGGCGGTAGTAGGCTTCGTTCAGACTGCTCACAATTACGCCGCTGCTCGTGCTGGCGTGTATAAACTTGTTGTCCTTCAGGTAGATGCCCACGTGTGTGGCCGTGCGCTTTCTCCGTCCGTTGTGGAAAAACACCAGGTCGCCTTCCTGCAGGTTGCGTTTGCTCACTTTGCGGCAGTTCTCCTTGCGCTGGTCGTCCGAGTTCCGTTCCAGTTTCTTGCGGTATACCTTCTGATATAACTGGCATACCAGTCCCGAACAGTCTACACCCCGGTGAGAGGTACCTCCGGCACGGTAGTGCGTACCGATCCATTTGGACGATTCTACATACAGCTTGTGGTTGTCTTTCAGGTCGATGTCCATGCCCAGGCGCACCGATGCCCGTGCCAGTTCGCGGTAGTTGTAGTGTGGGGCGCTTGTCTTGCACGAGGTCAGCAGGGCGAGCAGCAGGGCCAGTGTCATCACCAGGATGCTGCCTCCTCGTTGTTTTCTGTAGGTTGATAGGTTCATGGGTATACGTTTTTGCAATGGATTCATACTGTGTATCAACAAATACCGGACTGCATTTGTTCGGATGCAGTCCGGTTACTGTGTGCTTTTTTCGGCAACTTTTATTCTTTCACCTCGAAGTAGCTTTCCAGTTCCTGTTCGGCCTGCTTGTTGCTGTTGTCGATGTCGCGCAGCAGCCGTCCCTGTTCCAGCAGGGCAATGCGCGGACAGATATCCACGGTGTGGTTCAGGTTGTGGCTCGATACCAGGATGGTAGCTCCCGTGCGGGCGTTATACTCTTTCAGCACGTGCTTGATGACCGACTGTGAGGTCGGGTCCAGAAAGTTGAACGGCTCGTCCAGTACCACCAGCTTCGGCTCGTTCAGCAGGGCGGCTACGATGCCCACCTTCTGTTTGTTTCCGGCCGACAGGTTGCGGATGAATTTCTGCTGTCCCATCACTTCACCGTTCATGAAGTCGGCATACAGGGCGATGCGTTCGTCCGTCACCGCTTCACTCAGTCCGCACATCTTGCCCACAAAGTGGAAGTACTCTTCCGGTGTCAGATAGTCTATCAGGAAGCCGTCGTCCACGTAAGCTCCCGTCTGCTGTTTCCATTCCTCGCTTTCCGCCGGATTGATGCCGCCCAGCGTTACCCGTCCACGGTCTGCCTTCAGCAGGTCCAGCAGCAGGCGGAACAGCGTCGTCTTGCCGGCACCGTTGTTGCCCACCAGTCCCAGCAGCGTACCTTCTGCTATCCGGTATTCCTCTATGTTTACTGCCTCCTTGCTGCCATAGCATTTCAGCAGATTTTCTATAATTATTTCCATCTTGTCTTACCTATTATATATAATATACGTTCGTTCCTTCTGCTCATCGCGTGTTGCGGAATCCCTCCATGTTGGCATAGCGGCGCTTGCGGAAGCGGCGGTAGATGTTTTCTATCCACAGTTTGTGCAGCGCGATGCCCGGCAGTCCCATCAGCAGGAGAATGAGGTAGGTGGTGTCGGCATCTGTAAAGGCTTGTAGTATGCCTGTTACAATCAGCGGTACTCCCAGTGAGCAGCCCACTATGAGCGACTGGTAGGCACTGTTTCCGCCCGATTTCTGCATGGCCGAAGCGTTCAGGTTGATGGTCCGGTTGTTGTACACCGCCAGCTGCATCATCATCGGGAAGGTGCAGCCCATGGTGAACGATAGGTAGCCCAACAGCGTTGTCAGCGTTATGGTATCGGTCAGAATGGCTGATGGCAGCGTCATCAGGAAGGGGATGACCAGCAGTGCGCACTGCGTATAGTACTTGGCATGCAGCAGCTCGCGTATGCTTTCCTGGCGCACCATCAGTCCGTCGATGTAGTTACCTTCGCTCGACATGATGGTACTCAGCGTCATCAGTCCCAGTAGTCCGAAGCAATACACCATTACGAAATTGTTCATCATGCCACCTTCGTAGGCATCCAGGTAGAGCATCACGGCAAAGAATGCCATACACACGATGAACATCCAGAACTGCCGCTTGGGCACTTTGTTGCGGAACATCAGCTTCAGCTCCAGCCGTATGTATTCGCCCGTCAGGCCGTAGCCGTCCAGAAAGCGGTAGTTGCTGATGCGTACATTCTTATCCTCCACGCGTCCAAGCTCCTGGAAGATGAAGCGCTCCTGCATCCGGCTGTTCAGCAGAAACAGTCCGCTGATGCATACCAGCGTCAGTCCGAAGGCGAGGGGAGAGCCCAGAATGTAGCCTTCGCCCAAATCCATGAAGAAGCGGCCGGTCCAACCCGTATCGGGCAGAAACTCCAGCAGCGCCATCACGCCGTACACTCCTGCCGGCAGCAGCATCCATACAGCCGACTGGCGGATGAACGAGCGTGCCAGCACACTCCAGTAGGCATTGGCCACCATCAGCAGGACGATGCCCAGGTTATACAGCAGCACTCCCGTCAGTTCGTAAAACCGGGTAACACTCAGCAACGAGAAGGGGACAAACAGGAAAAGCCAGAACAGGTTGAAGCCGTTCAGTCCCGCCCGCAGCAGATACAGGTTCACTACTTTGTGGCGCGGCACCGGCAGCAGCAGGTAAGGCTTCACCTCCTGTGCGGGTACCTGCATCAGGAAGCGCACTAGGAAATCCAGCAGCAGGATAATCGGCAACCCGCTGTTCAGTAAGTGATAAGGCTCCATGTGCGGAGCCTCTTCACTCAGTGCCAGGTACAGCATCACCCCGATAAATATCAGGTAAGCTGCCCAGAACGCCACGTTGAAGGCCAGCAGGAACTTCGCAAACCGGTTCTTCTCGAACATCGGACTCCGCCGTTCTGCCAGCCGTTCATTCCGGCGTATCGTTGCATATAGTTTTCTCATCATTTCATGTCATTAGCGGGTTTCGCCGGTCGTCATGCTCACCTCGATGCGGTTCTTTTCGCCGAAGAACTTCGTTGCAAATGCTTTCAGGTCGTCGGCCGAAATGCTTTCCAGCAACTGTTCGTAGTCGGTGTTGAAGTCGGCGTTTTCACGATAGAAGCTGTCCAGTGCTCCCATCCAGTAGCTGTTTTCCTTCACGTTCTCGCGGTGTTTCTTCAGCATGAATTCCTTCACCTTGCCCAGGTTAGTCAGGTCCGGACCCTGGCTCACGAATTTCTCCACGCCCTGGTTAATCAGCTCTGTCATGTGGGCACGGCGTTCCGGGTCGGTATCGAAGTACATCTGGATGACACCCTGTTCCTCCGGATACTTCTGTACGCTGCCACGTACCTGTACACCGTAAGTACCGCCCTCATCTTCGCGGATGGTCTGCAGATATTCCATGTTCAGCAACTGGTTCAGCATACTCATCTGCATGCTGTTCTTCAGGTTGTAAGGCACCATTCCGCTGTATACCACCAGTACGCTGGCTTTCGGAGTCTCCTGTGCTTTCTGGAACACGTTGCGATAGTCGCCGCGGCGCATCTTCAGGTCCGGATCACCGGCTTTCTCGTTGCGGTGGATAGCCGGCAGACTGCCCAGATAGCGTTCCAGCAGTGGAGTAGCCGTAGCGGCATCGATGTTACCCACCAGGATGAACGTAAAGTCGCTGGCATCCTTGAAGCGGTCGTTATACAGTGCCATCACCCGTTCGTAGTCTATCTTGTCCATGTCGGCTGCATGGATACGCTGCGTACGCGGTTTGATACCCATCATGGCTTTCTGGATGGAGTCACTGAAAGCCACCATCGGATTGGCCTCCTGATTTTCCAGTGCCGCCTTCATGCGGTTCTTGTACGATGCAAAGGCATCCGCATCCATGCGCGGAGCCGTGAAGTGCAGGTACACCAGCTGCAGCATGGTTTCCAAATCCTTTGGCGAGCATCCGCCGCTCAGTCCTTCGCTGTAGGTATTTACCTCAGCCGATGCCGAAGCCATCTTGCCGGCCAGCACCTTGTCCAGGTCGGTCGCGCTGAAGTTGCCCAGACCACCTAGGTCAATCAGGTCGTTCATCACCTTGAACTGCAGGGCATCTTTGTCGTCGAAGAGCGAGTTGCCGCCCGGGCTGAATGCCTTCATCTGTATCTGGTCGGCCTTGAATTCGGTTGGTTTCAGAATCACGCGTACTCCGTTGCTCAGGGTCAGTACGGTCGATCCGAAAGCACCCTTTTCCTGTGCCGTAACCTTACCGCCTTCCGGCAGCGTCTTCAGCAGCGGTTCGTCCGATACCTTGTCCACGTAAGCCTCCAGCGAATCCTGCTGTACGGTCTTGATCAGGGCAGCTATCTCGGCTTCCGTCGGATACTTCATGCCTTCTTTTTCCGGACAGAATACGCCGATGGCAATGTTCTTTTCGCCAATCAGCTGCTTCATCATCGCATTGATATGTTCCACCGTAATCGACGGCACAATCTGGTTCATGATGGCATATTCGTTTTCAATGCCCGGAATCGGTTCGTTGTCGGTAAAGTGGTTCACATATTCCTGCATGTAGGTATGGTTCTTCACCTTGTCGCGCTCGTTGTAGGCCGATTCCAGTCCGCGCAGGTAGTCGGCTTTCGCACGGCTGTATTCGCTTGCGGTGAATCCGTAGCGGCGCATGCGTTCTACTTCGGTCATCACAGCCTTCATGCCCGGCAGGATGGCATCTTCCTTGCAGGCAATACCGCCCGTAAAGGCACCTTTCGTACGCGCCAGGATATAGTCGCCGTCGAATACCGATGCTTCGATGAACGGCGGTTCAGCTTGCTGCATCAGCTCGGCCAGACGTGCGTTCAGCATACTTTCTGCAGCCGATTTCATATAGTTCATGGCCAGATAGCCCATGTTGTTCTTCATTTCGGCAGGCACGGCATCGTGCTTGTAGCACAGGTAGACGATAGGTATCTGCTGCTCCTTGTCCTTGGCAATGGCAATCAGCGGTTCGTCGTTGTCGGGCACCGGATACTGTACGCGTACAGCCGGATTTGCCGGCATTTCGATGGACGAGAACATCTCCTTGATTTTTGCCTCAATCTTGTCCACATCCACGTCGCCCACTACCAGCACACCCTGCAGGTCCGGACGGTACCATTTCTCATAATAGTCGCGCAGTGCCTGATAGGGGAAGTTGTCCACTACCTCCATCGTACCGATAGGCAGACGGTTTGCATACTTGCTGCCCTTGTACAGTGTAGGCAGTGTCTGTTCGTACATACGCATCATGGCTCCCATGCCCGTACGCCATTCCTCGTGAATCACGCCACGTTCCTTGTCTATCTCTTTCGGGTCCAGTGTCAGGTCGTTGGCCCAGTCGTGCAGCACCAGCAAACACGAGTCGATGATGCCGTCGCGTATCACCGGCACGTTGGAGATGTTGTACACCGTCTTGTCCAGCGAGGTATATGCATTCAGGTTCTCGCCGAACTTCACGCCGATTTTCTCCAGATACTCCCGCAGCAGGTTGCCTGGGAAATGTGTTGTTCCGTTAAAGCACATGTGCTCCAGGAAGTGCGCCAGACCGCGCTGGTTCTCTTCTTCCAGAATGGAACCCACGTTCTGTGCAATGTAGAAATCGGCCCGCTTTTCGGGCAACTCGTTATGGCGGATGTAATACGTCAGTCCGTTTTCCAGTTTCCCGATACGCACGTTAGGGTCGGTCGGGATAGGGGGCAGCTGCTGTGCAAATGCTCCCGCCGCACCTCCTGCCAGAAGGATGATGGCAAATGTTTTTCTGATAATGTTCATGATTACAAGTTGTTGAATATAAAAAACCGGCAGGGGGCAGTTGCTGTCCCCTCCCGGCGTTGTCTGTTCTTATAGCAAGTCGTTTGCCGACAGATACCTTTCGGCTTCGATGGCAGCCTTACAGCCGCTACCTGCTGCCGTGATGGCCTGGCGGTAGTGCGGGTCGGCCACGTCACCGGCAGCAAATACGCCCGGCACGCCTGTACGCGGCGAACCGTCTTCGGTCAGGATGTAGCCCACTTCATCTGTTTTTACCCACGGCTTGAAGATAGCCGAGTTCGGCTGGTGACCGATGGCCAGGAAGAAACCGTCGATTGCCACGTCGTAGCGTTCTTCGTCAGCTTCACCCATGCGTTTCACCACGTGCATGCCTTCTACGCCGTTGTCGCCGTACAATCCTACTGCATTGTGCTCAAACAGCACTTGGATGTTCGGGTGATTCAGCACACGCTCCTGCATGATTTTCGATGCACGCAGATATGGTTTGCGCACCACCAGATACACCTGTCTTGCCAGACCGGCCAGGTAGATAGCCTCTTCGCAGGCAGTGTCGCCGCCACCCACTACAGCTACCACTTTCTTGCGGTAGAAGAATCCGTCGCAGGTTGCACAGGCACTCACGCCCATACCGGCATATTTCTTTTCGTCTTCCAGTCCCAGATATTTTGCAGTCGCACCGGTCGAGATGATTACGGTATCAGCCGTGATTTCTTTCTCGTCATCTACTACGAATTTATACGGAGCAGCGCTCAGGTCAGCTTTAGTTATGATACCGTTACGGATATCCGCACCGAAGCGCAATGCCTGCTTGCGCAGGTCGTCCATCAGCACCGGACCGGTTACACCTTCCGGATAACCCGGGAAGTTTTCTACTTCTGTCGTGGTGGTCAGCTGTCCGCCCGGCTGAAGTCCTTCGTACAATACCGGAGCAATGTTGGCACGTCCGGTGTAGATAGCAGCAGTATACCCTGCAGGTCCTGATCCGATGATCAGGCATTTTACATGTTCTGTAGCCATAGTTCTATTCAGTTATCAAGTAAATAAATTATTTCTCTCTTATATATAATATGTATAGTATATGCTTATCGCAAGTCAATCACTTCCGCGTCCGGATACTGCTTCGGGTTGAAACGGAAATGTGCGTCGCCCCATTGCTGTCCCTTGCGGAATTCGCGGATTACAATCTCCTGGCGGTCGCCGCTCTTCATCCGGAATGCGATGTACAGCAGTTTGCTTCCGTCGGTTGCCGTTGTCAGCGTGATGTCTGCCACCTCGCTGTCCTGTTTCGGAGTCAGTATCACTTCCGTGCCCTGCATGCCGTTACGGGTTTTGTTGCCCACATACTTACAGTTGAATACCTGCTTGTAGTTGTCCAGCAGTGCATACGGGTTCATCGCCTGTGTTTCTTCCGGAGTAGGGGAGGACACGTTCACTTCCTCGTTGGCCGCTACATAGCTCCACTGCGTCTGTCCGTCGAACCACGTTTCCACGTCGCCCGCCTTCAGGTGGAAGCGGTTACCCTGCAGTTCCAACACTCCGTCCTGCGTACCACCGAAGCGGAATGTCACTCCGCCCGCCTTGCGCATCTGTGTAGCCAGACGGTCCAGCACCTGTACCGCCCGTGCGTCCTGCTGCCCCCAGACCGTTGCTGCGACAGCCCATAGCAGACAGATACTTATCAGTAGTTTCTTCATACGTTCTCTGTTTTAGGTTTTATCAATATGTCCGCGCATCCGGAAAGCCTTAACCTTTCAGACCTCCCATGCGCATGTCAAAGTCATTTTCATCCAGACACAGCACGTCGCGCGCCTTACTGCCGTTGGCCGGACCTACGATACCCGCCTTTTCCAGCT
>CAJKDC010000062.1 GCA_905198575.1 uncultured Bacteroides sp.
GTGTTCCCGGTTCCAACGGGCGAATGGGGACATCCGCCCCTACCATCAGCGGAAGCATTCGCCTCCAGCGAATCGCTCAAATTGTCCGGCTGTGCCGGACATGGGGGCGAACAGCAGCTCCATGGCGCTCCTCCTTCCCGGGATGTGTTCCCGGTTTCAACGGGCGGATGAGGACATCCGCCCCTACCATCAGCGGAAGCATTCGCCTCCAGCGAATCGTTCAAATTGTCCGGCTGTGCCGGACACCGCAATTCCTAACTCCTAATTCCTCATTCCTAATTCTCAGTAGTCCAGGTTGACGGCGTACTTGGCGTTCTTTTCAATGAACTCCTTCCGGGGCTCCACCTTCTCGCCCATGAGGATGGTGAAGGTCTCGTCGGCCCGGACGGCGTCGTCCAGCTCGATGCGAACGGGAATGCGTTGCTGCACTTTTACGAAATTTCCGGCAGAGTTGTCGGTGGGTACCAGCGAATACTTGGAGCCTGTAGCCTCGGATATGGCTGTGACATGTCCGTGCAGTATCTTTCCGGGAAGGCCGTCTACTTTGATACGTACCGGCTGACCGATGTAGATATTGGCAATCTGAGTCTCGCGGTAATTGGCCGTAATCCATTTGCCCGACTGACGGACAATGTACGACAAGGTCTGACCGGCACTTACGTACTGTCCCGGTTCGAGTGTCCGTCTGCCCATGTAACCGCTGTAGGGAGCTGTGACAACTGTATATGATAGATTCAGATTGGCCAGGTCGAGTGTAGCTTCTGCCCGTAGGATTCCAGCTTCCACACCGGTCTGTTTTTTATTGGTTTCGTCGTATTGTGAGTGTGCAGCCTCTTTCTGGCGGAGCAGGGCTTCGTATCGTGCTTTTGCAGCATCGAAGTTGGCTTTGGCTACATCGTATTGCTGCTGCGGAACCGATTCTTCCCGAAGCAGACGTTCGTAACGGTGGAAATCCTGCTCGGCTTGCCAGAGCTTGGCCTTTGCTTCTGCCAGGTTGGCTTCCTGTTCGGCAATGCGGGTATGCGAGGTCTGAATACCCGAAGACAGAACTTCGCGCGAACCTTACGCATCGAGCAGGGCTGCCTGAGCTTCCTTCTGGCGAATCAGGTACTCGTGATTGTCGAGTACTACCAACGTATCTCCCTGTTTTACGTACTGGTGCTCCTTAAAGCGTACATCTTGAATATAGCCGGCTACCCGGATATTTACCGGTGCAATGTACTGGTCGATAAAGGCATCGTTCGTGATTTCGTAGTTGATGTAACGCCAGAAATAGTTTCCTGTCCATATTAGTCCGGAAGCTGCTATCAGCAGGCAGACACTGTTGAGAATGATGTTGCGGCGTTTTTGTTTTTTCAGCCGCTGATATTTTAGACGAAGTGCGGACATGTTGCAATAAAGTTTAGTTAGAGGATATGTTTATAATGTAATTGTAGTGCATTTACAGTTCACCAATGGCCCGTTGCAACTGATAATATGTATAAACGACACGTGTGCGGGCCGTAGTGAGTTGCAGCTCGACATTCAGACGAAGGTTATCAGCATCCAGTAAATCGGTAAGTATGGCCAGCTGGTTAAGATAGCGGTTGTTCATGATGCGGAAGTTCTCTTCTGCCTGACGGACAGAAAGCTGCAAGGCTTCTACCCGGCTTATGGCTTCGTGATGCTTGAGTAGTGCTTCTTGAACGGTAGTCTGGATATGCTGCTTTTGCTGTTCCTGAGCATTCTGGCTCAGCAAGATACCCAGACGGGCTTCGTTCATCCGGTGTTTGTTCCGGTAGAGTGAAGACAAGGGATAGCTCAGTGAGAGCCCGATGTTCCAGTTGTTGTTATACATATCAGCCAGCGTACGCGATACGGGGCGGGCCAGAGTGTTGGATGCTGTAAGCGATACTTGGGTCGTTGCTCGGCACGGATAAGGCGGACATTGTTTTCGGCCAGTTCGGTCTGCTTCTGGAGCAACAGCATCGAAGGGTCTGCACTGAATGCTTGTTGGAGATACGTATCGTATCCGCTTGTGGTATACACTTGTTCCAGCAATGTGGTATCCGGGAATATTATCAGATTTTCATTCTGTCCCAACAGGATGTCTAGGCGTTGGGATACCAGGCGAATGTTGTTCTGCGTTTCGGTCAGTGAAAGGCGGTTGTTGGTAAGCTGCATTTCGCTGCGCAACACGTCATTGTTGGTAATCAGGCCTTCTTCCTTCATTTGCCGGATATCCTTCAATCGGCGTTCCGATTCCTCGATGTTCCGGTTAAGCACCTTGCACTGCTTGTACAGACTGAATAAATTAAGGTATTGCTCCAGCAAAACCAGTTTCAGGTCGGCTTTACTGACATGAGTCTGCAGGCTGGCAATTTCTTTTTCCAAATCTGCCTGTCGGATGGCATATTTGATACGTCCTCCCTGATAAAGCGGTTGCGAGAAATCGATGGCATAATTCTGCTGCCAGTCGGGAGTATCCGGGCGTGTAGGATTGCTCAGTCCGTTTTGGAATACTACCGGCTGTCCCAGTACACCTCCTTTCAATCCCACTTCAATATCCGGATACAGTGCCATACGGGCTGTGCTTAAACGCTCGGCAGCCATTTGCTCTTTCAGACGGGAAGCAGCCAGCTGAAGGTTATTTTCTATCCCCAAATCAAAGAGTGCCTGCACACTGAGGTGCAGCGAGTCGGATTGTGCTTTGCCGCTGCAGACAGCCAGCAAACTTATGCCGAAACATGCAATGAAGTGATTAATACGATTCGATGGCATCTTGTAATTCTTTTAACAGCTTTTCGGTGAGTTGCAGTTTTTCCTTTCCCAATTTTTCTTCCAGTCCCTGATAATACTCTTCAAGCATGGGGGCAATCCACTGGTGAAACTTTTCGCCTTCTTCGGTGAGATATACCAGTTTGTTACGGCGGTCGTTGGGGCATTCCTTGCGGCATACATAGCCTTTGCGTTCCAGATTCAGCATCAGGCTCGTAAGACAAGCTTTGTCTTTGGCTGTACGCTCGGCCAGTGTCTGTTGGCTGATTCCCTGCTCAGACCACAAGCAGCTCATTATCTGGAGCATCTCGAAGGTAATGCCGGCATTGTTGTTCTTCAAAAGCCGTTGCATAGCCTGTCGGGATGCCATACGTGTCCGGATCAGTTGCAGGATACAGCTTCGGGGCGATAGACTCTCGTTTGTATTCATGGGCGTATTTTGTTTTATATTGTTCCGTTTGCAAAGTTAAGAGGTTTTATTGAATTAGTAAAATATTTGACTAATTTTGCGTACTGAATTTGTAATGCTAAGTTTGTCGGATAGGAAAAAATCTTGTTCAGGCAATGTGGGTACACAGGTTATTTTATTTATTTTGCATCCGGTTTCTGAGGAGGAAAGAGAGATGAAAAATCAGTTGAAAGGAGATTTGGTGACAGGTAGCATAACGGGAAGCATGTTGCGTTTTGCTTTTCCGCTGATGCTGGGTAATTTGCTTCAGCAGTGTTACAACATAGCAGATACGCTGATTGTCGGTAGGGTATTGGGGGCCGGTGCATTGGCTGCTGTGGGCTCATCGTATGCGCTTATCGTATTTATAACTTCTATATTTATAGGCTTAAGTATGGGTTGCAGCGCGGTTTTTTCCATGCAGTATGGAGCACGCGACTGGAATGGCTTGCGGCGGAGTGTCTTTTCGGCAATGCTGATCGTAGGTGGTGTTACGTTACTGTTGAATATGGGTGCAATTCTTTTTCTTTCACCGGTCATCCGACTTTTGCAGACACCTTCTGAAATAGAACAGATGGCATATACGTATTTGTTTATTGTTTTTCTAGGAATGATTCCGGTCAGTGTATATAATTTTTATGCCAATTTGCTTCGTTCGATAGGTAATTCAGTGGTACCGTTGGTTTTTCTGGTTGTTTCGGTTGTACTTAATATTGTATTGGATCTTCTGTTGATGCTGGTATTTCACATGGGGGTGGAAGGTGCTGCTTTGGCAACTGTCATTGCCCAAGTCGTAGGAGCCGTTGGACTCTATGTTTATACCCGTATCCATTTTCCGGAGCTGAGGCTGAAAGGTGCGGACTGCGTATTTGACAGACGTTCGATGCAGCGGATTTCCTCTTATTCATTTCTTACCTGCCTGCAGCAGTCGGTCATGAACTTCGGTATTTTGATGGTGCAGGGGCTGGTCAACAGTTTCGGAACAGCTGTGATGGCAGCTTTTGCAGCGGCTGTGAAAGTTGATTCATTCGCTTATATGCCTGTTCAGGACTTTGGAAATGCATTTTCTACCTTTGTGGCGCAGAATTTTGGTGCCGGGCGTTACGAACGTATCCGGCGTGGTATCCGAAGTTCCGTATGGCTTACTACCGGCTTTGCTTTGTGTATCTCGATTCTAGTTTATATCTTTTCACCTCAATTAATGGCTTTGTTTGTTTCGTCCTCCGAAACGGAAATTATCCATATTGGTGTAGCGTATCTTCGTATTGAAGGAAGTTTTTATATCGGAATAGGATACCTTTTTTTGCTTTATGGATTTTATCGTGCTGTAGCATTACCTTCTATGTCGGTTGTACTGACGGTCGTTTCATTGGGTACCCGTGTTGTATTAGCCTATGCACTAGCCACTTTGCCGGCAGTCGGCTATACCGGCATTTGGTGGTCTGTACCCATCGGATGGGCATTGGCCGATGGAATAGGTGTTTGGTATTACCGGAAGATACGTAAACAGTTATTACCAATTTAAATTTAAGAAAAGGAACGTTTTTTTTAAGATTCAAAAGATTATCCTTAACTTTGAGCACGCAATGTGTGTTTGATAAATATGCATTGAAAAGAAGATTGATTATAGTTAAGGTGAAATGAAAAAAATCAGAATTACTGTAATGCGAAAGGCATGTTACAGAGATTTAATGGAGAAGTATGAGAATCCGATGGAACATGTTTGTTGCATGGAAGAAGGACAGGTCTTTATAGCCAATGGCTGGGAAAAGCCGGACGGATTGTGCGAAAGTGCATGGCAGAGTATGTCACCTTTTGTGATGGCATTGGCTCATGGTGCAAGTGATTTTTATGACGGCTGGATGAAGGATAAACATTCGGCCATGATTTCGTGTAATGACGGTTTTCGTCCTGTAAGTTTTCTGATAGAAGTGATTGAATAATGATGAAAGAGAATATGTTAGCATATACATATATGAAACCTGGGGTTTTCTCACTGATTGAGAAACCGTTTCCTCAATTGAAAGATCCACGTTCGGCTTTAATACGTGTCACCTTGGGAAGTATTTGTACCAGTGACTTGCATATAAAGAATGGCAGTATACCGCGAGCTGTACCGGGGGTAACTGTGGGTCATGAGATGGTGGGAGTAGTAGAAGAAGTAGGTGCTGTAGTAACTTCCGTCAAACCGGGAGACCGTGTTACCGTAAATGTAGAAACTTTTTGTGGAGAATGCTTTTACTGTCGCCATGGCTATGTAAATAACTGTGAACTGCCGATTGGAGGATGGTCGCTGGGATGTACTATGGATGGAGGTCAGGCCGAGTATGTGCTGGTCCCGTTTGCAGAGCATGGATTAAATCGCATTCCCGATAATGTAACCGATGAGCAGGCTCTTTTTGTAGGCGATGTGCTCTCTACAGGTTTTTGGACCGCCCGTATTTCTGAAATTACGCCTGATGATACTGTGCTGATCATTGGTGCGGGTCCTACGGGAATCTGTACGATGCTTTGTGCAAAGTTGAAAAATCCGCGGAACATTATCATGTGCGAGAAGTCGGAAGACAGAATACGCTTTATTGAGAAGCACTATCCGGATGTTTTGGTCGTGAGTCCGGAGTATCTGAAAGATTTTTTATTGGAACATACAGCTCATGGTGGTGCGGATGTGGTAATTGAAGCGGCTGGCTCGGAAGACAGTTTCCGCATGGCATGGGAATCGGCACGTCCCAATGCCATTGTTACCCTGGTAGCTCTTTACGAGCAGCCACAGATACTTCCATTGCCTGACATGTATGGCAAGAATCTGACTTTCAAGACCGGAGGAGTAGACGGATGCGATTGTGACAAAATTCTCAGTCTGATTTCCGAAGGTAAAATAGATACAACTCCGCTCATCACTCATCGTTTCACGCTAGAGCAAATAGAAGAAGCCTATCGGATCTTTGAGAATCACGAGGATGGGGTTATCAAAGTGTCGATTACGACTGATAAGAAAGTGACAAAGCCCAGAAAAACAAGAAAAAAGGTGAACCATTAAAATAATAATACTATGCGAAAGAATTTTGGAGTAAAGACTTGGTTGTATCCGATGCCAGTTTTTATTGTAGCTGCTTATGATGAAGCAGGCAAACCCAATGTCATGAATGCGGCATGGGGTGGTATTCACACCGATAATATGGTAGGTATCTGTCTGGCGGAAGGACATAAAACGACGCAAAACATTCTGGCTACAAAGGCTTTTACGGTAAGTATAGCTACTGCTAATATGGTGGAAGCATGTGATTACGTAGGAATCGTCTCGGGTAATAACGAACCCGACAAATTTGCCAAGGCTGGCTTCCAAGCTGTGAAGTCGGAGTTTGTCAATGCGCCGCTTATCGAAGAACTACCTATGACGCTGGAGTGTGAACTGGTTTCATATGATATGGAAAGCAATTATATGGTAGGCCGTATCGTAAATGCGTCCGCAGCAGAAGAAGTTTTGGATGTTGATGGAAAGATTGATCCTTCACGTCTGAGTCCGATTACGTATGACCCGATTCATCACAATTATCTTGTGTTAGGCGAGAAGGTTGGTAATGCGTTTGCAGATGGAAAAAAACTGAAAGAAGCATAGTGCTTGATGACTATATATAATATAGTATGGGTGCAAAGAGTTGCACCCATTATTTTTGCCTGTAAGATTAGAATAGTTTTCGTTTGCTTTTAAGCGATGCCCAGTAATTCTATCTCAAAAATAAGTGTTGAACCACCAGGAATTCCAGGTTGAGAGAACTTTCCATACCCCATTTCTGCCGGTATGTAAACTTCCCACTTGTCGCCCACACACATTTGTTGCATGGCAATGATCCAGCCATCTATCAGATCACTCAGCCGGAATGCGATAGGGGTACCGCTTCGGCTGCTGTCGAATTTCTTTCCGTTGATAGTCCAACCTGTATAGTGGGCAGTTACGATGCTTCGCGGATTCGGATGAACACCATCGTTCTTGCCGGTAGCCAATACTTTGTAGTAGATACCTTTAGGCAGTGGTTTTACGCCCTCTTCTGTTGCTTTAGCTGCCAGCCAGTCCTTATTGGCTTGCATGTACTCTTTCTTTCCCATTCGTCTTTATGATTTTGGTGTTAATAATATTCATTGATTTACTGTCGGATATTACTTTTTGAGCTGCCGTTCTATCCACTCCATCAGTACGCTCACTGCATATTGCTGCTCTGCCTCAGTGAGTTGTCTTCCGGCAGGTATATGATGCCATTTACTGAAACATCCCCTGCAGCAACATCCGGTGGCATGCTGTGCAAGAAAGACCGGATGCCCTCTCATAGGAGTCTGTTTTCCGTCGTTGGGAATAACGGCCGGTGCCAGGCGCTTGGCTATAAAATCTGTCGCATGCTGGCGGATAACCTGAAGTCCTTTTTCATGAATATAGGCAATGTCGTTGCCCGTAAGCCGAAATTTACTTCTGAATTTGGACTGTGCCAGCCGATGGAATAATTCGCAATGGTCGTATTCCGTTACAATGGGTTGCGGAATATACGTTTGCACAGGCTGTTCCCAGTCCGTTTCTGCAAAAAGATTCATTTGCCGGCTGTCTGTATGGTCTTTCTTTTTCATGGTGAAGGCAAAAATACGATTTTTTTTCTGTTTCCCAATCGGCCGCGTCACCTATGTTACGCCTTTTCAATATTCTGCTTGTTACTTTTGTCCGCAAATCAAAACATAATCATCAATCGAAATAAACATGGAAGGAAAAATGTTCTGTTACCAATGTCAGGAAACTGCGGCAGGAACTGGCTGTAAGCTGGCAGGTGTATGTGGTAAGAAACCGGAAGTAGCCAATGCACAAGACTTATTGATTTATTTATTAAAAGGTATTGGTCTGTTGGCTACTCTGAACAAGTCATGCAGCGCTGGATGTACGAAGCGTCCCAAAGTACATCATTTTGTAAACGATGCACTTTTCAGTACCATAACCAATGCCAATTTTGATGCAGAAAGCATTTATGCGCGTATTGATACGGCATTGGCATTGCGCGACCGTATGCTTGCCAAAACTCATGAGCGGGGTATCGATGTACCCGATTTAGACGTTTTGTCATGGCAAGGCACCCGTGCTGCTTATGCAGAGAAGGCGACTCAAATCGGAATTCTCAGTGAACCGGACGAGGATATCCGTTCGCTCAAAGAACTCATTACCTACGGACTTAAAGGTATGGCTGCCTATCTGGAACATGCTGCGCGTTTAAACCACATCAATCCGGATATCAATGAATACATCTTGCAGACACTGGCTGAGCTGTTGTTGTGCAGGGATGCGGCCAAGCTTACGGCACTGGCTCTTGAAACCGGAACATGGGGAGTGAAAGCCATGGCATTACTGGATACTGCAAACACGTCTGCTTATGGCAATCCGGAAATTTCGGAAGTAAATATTGGTGTAGGCCAGCGTCCGGGAATCCTTGTCAGCGGGCACGACCTGCACGATTTGGAGCAACTGCTGGAACAGAGTGCAGACAGCGGTATTGACATTTATACCCACAGCGAGATGCTCCCGGCCCATTATTATCCGCAGCTGAAAAAATATCCCCATCTGAAAGGCAATTACGGCAATGCCTGGTGGAAGCAGCGTGAAGAATTTGAGTCCTTCAATGGCCCGATTCTATTTACAACGAACTGTATTGTACCTCCTACGGGTAAAGCCGCTTATGCCGGTCGGGTGTTTACAACGAACAGTACAGGCTATCCCGGCTGGAAGCATATACCTGCCGATGCTGACGGGCGGAAGGATTTCAGTGAAATCATTGCATTGGCGCGTACCTGCCAGGCACCTGTAGCCATTGAAAACGGGACACTGGTAGGCGGTTTCGCGCATGCTCAGGTTTTTGCTTTGGCCGATAAGGTGGTAGATGCCGTAAAAACTGGAGCCATCCGCAAGTTTATAGTAATGGCCGGTTGTGACGGACGTATGAAAGGACGTTCTTATTATGCCGATTTCGCGCAAGCATTGCCAAAGGACTGCGTTATACTTACCGCTGGATGCGCCAAATATCGCTACAACAAACTTCCTTTGGGCGATATAAACGGCATTCCCCGTGTACTGGATGCCGGACAATGTAACGACAGTTATTCACTGGCGCTGATTGCCCTGAAACTGAAAGAAGTTTTCCAGTTGAATGATATCAACGAACTGCCCATTGCCTATAATATTGCATGGTACGAGCAGAAAGCTGTCATTGTACTGCTGGCCCTTCTCAGCCTTGGTGTAAAGAATATCCATCTGGGGCCTACGTTGCCGGCTTTCCTTTCGCCTAACATCGTGAAATTGTTGGTCGAAAACTTTGGAATATCAGGTATTCAGACAGTCGATGAAGACCTGAAATGCTTCGGAATAGCCTGATTCTTTATAATAATATGATGTATTAATCCCCGAAATGGCCTTACAAGGGTTGTTTCGGGGATTGTTTTTAGGAACTATATACTAAAAATAACTATTAAAAATTTTAATACAAATGTGCAGATGTGATAATATGAAATTATAACAATGTATATTGTTATAAAATGAAAGTAAACTACAATATAATCATTTAAGATTGTTATTATTGTGTTTTTATGTGCATTAAGTAAGCTGAAAGGGTGTTTATTGTTTCAAAAAGATATACTTTTGCGGTAAATAAAAACATAAATACACAATAAAGCAATGTAATCTTTCTAATAGACAAAACACTTGCGGGTGTTGGTTGAAAAAAGTAAACTAATTATTAAAAGGTAAAGAGGTATGAAAATGATTAGAAGTAGAAAAATGATGCTACTTTGTGCAATCGTTGGATTGACATCAGCATCAACCGTTAAGGCTCAGGACAAAGTGGAGGCATCTGTAGGTGCAGACTTGGTTAGCGGTTATATCTGGCGTGGTCAGGACTTGGGTGGTGTCAGCATCCAGCCTGGAGCTAGTCTGTCGTACAAAGGATTATCATTGTCGGCATGGGGTTCAGTTGGTTTCGATGGTGCAGATACAAAGGAGTTTGATTTAACCTTGAGTTATACTTATGGAGGTTTCAGTATCGGTGTAACTGACTATTGGTTTGATAGAGACAGCGAAGGCCTGCCGACACGCTATTCCAATTACAAGGATTCGCATACCTTCGAAGTGGCTTTAGGTTATGATTTCGGGCCCTTAGCAGTCAATTGGTATACCAACTTTGCAGGTTCGGTAGGTACGAATGAAGACGGCGATGATGCATACGCTTCTTATCTGTCGGTTTCTGCACCCTTCACATTAGGTGGTATCGACTGGTCGGCCGAGGTTGGTGCTACTCCATGGGCCAATGGCTTCTACAATGGCTATTCCGACAGTTTCAAAGTTTCCTCCGTAAGCATTCGTGCATCCAAGGAAATCAAAATTACAGACAGCTTTTCTCTTCCACTGTGGACACAGGACATTTGGAATCCTACTACCAAAGGAGCTTATTTTGTAGCCGGTATCAGTTTCTGATAAGTAGCAGCAAATGAAATAATACATACAAAATACAAATACAATAAAAAGACGAAAACATGAAAAAGATTGAAGCAATTCACGAACATGCCGCTACAGCCCATCAAGTTTCGTTTTATGCAGAACGGTTGTGCATTACTTCCCGTTATCTGAATGAAATAACCATGACCTACTCGAACGGTAAAACCCCGAAAGCATTGATTGATGAACAACTGACCGTGGAGTTGAAAGTGCTGCTGAATAATCCGGCTTTGTCTATTGCCGAAATTGCCGCCCGCTGCAAATTTCCCGACTCTTCTTATCTGAGTCGTTTCTTTAAAAAGAATACCGGCATGTCCCCCAAATCCTACCGTTATAAATTTTCATTGATGTGATAAACATGCGGCACAGCCAAAACGAATCTTTGTCAAAATTGAGCCAAATGTTTATCTTAGCTTTGATGAGCTGACTTTTTACCGTTAGGCTACTTGCATTGTGCTAATTTGAGCAGTACAGTATGATTAGTTGCTGGTTTTCCGGTAACTGAAAATAGCCCATCCCCAAACCACAAGCATATATGCGATTAAAGCCAGAAAATGAAAAATCAAATCGGAGAATGAGCTTCCTTTGAGGTATAGCATACGCATGGCCTCAATGAAATACCGCAACGGATTGATACGGGTTATAGCCTGAGCCCATTCCGGCATGCCTGCTATTGGAGTGAGCAGCCCACTCATCAAAATGAAAATAACCAGAAAGAAAAACATAATCAAAGATGCCTGCTGGGTAGTTTCCGAGTAATTCGATACGATGAGTCCCAGACAGGAAACCACCAGAATAAACAATGTGGCAAACAGATAGATGAGTCCTAAATTCCCGACAGGTACCAGTCCGTAGATTTTCCAACCCAGAAATATGGAATAGGTGAGAATCAGTAAACCCACACACCAGTAAGGAATCAGTTTGGAGAAAATAAAGTCGAAACGGCCGACAGGGGTTACGTTGATTTGTTCGATTGTTCCTTTCTCCTTTTCGCTTACAATGTTGAGTGCCGGAAGAAAACCTACGGTCAGTATCAGTAACATGGCAATCAGTCCCGGAACCATAAACGCCTGATAGTCCAGCTCCGGATTGAATAAATAGCACGGCGAAATGCGCAGTCCGGAGCCAGTGTTCCCCACAGGAAGCACACCGTTTTCTGCTTTCAGCTCATCCGTATAGTCGGCTACAATCTGGGCAAGGTAAGAACTGCCCAACCCGGCTTTTACGCCATTCACGGCATTGGCCGAAATCATTACCTGCGTTTTTCCTCCGGTGATAAGCTCCCGTTCAAAATCCGGTTTAATCTCCAGAATAAAATCGGCATCTCCAGCCTCCATGTGGCCAATGGCCTCGTCGAATGTAGCAGGAATATGTGTCAGTGTGAAATACGTTGAGGCCGACAATTTCTGTATCAGGCGTGACGACAAAGTACTCCTGTCATTGTCAATAATACTTATCTCCAGGTTCTTTACTTCCTGTGTTGCAGCTCTGGGAATCACATTGATCATACCCAGCGGGAGCATTACAAAGACAACCGGCAGAATCACATTACGCATCATCTGCTTGAATTCCTTTTCAATTAAAAAACGTATAACCATAGTTACTCCAATCTTGTTTTAAACAACCTCCAAGAGACACCAAGAATCACAATGGCCATCAGCATCAGGATGAGTGCTTCCTTGAGGACGTATTTCATTTCGACACCTTGTATCAGCAGTTTGCGGGCCGCTTCGATATACCATCGGGCAGGTACAATGGCCGAAACCCTTTGCAGAGGTACCGGCATGCTTTCAATGGGGAATGCCATGCCCGACAGATAAACGGCCGGGACAATCAGCAGTAAAGAAAGCAGCATGGCGGCAAGCTGACTGTTTGCGATGGTCGATATCAGCAATCCTAAAAACAGGGCTACCAGTATATAAAGCTGCGAAATGCTTACAAATCCAATCCAGCTTCCAGCCATGGGAATGTGCAGCAGCAGTGTTGCAAACAGCAGGATGGTAGTAAGATTGATGCAGGATATGATGAAGTAGGGGACCAGCTTAGCCAATACGATGCAAAGAGGTGGAAGCGGAGATGCCAGCAAAACCTCGAGTGTACCCATTTCTTTTTCTCTTACAATGGCAATGCTGGTCATCATGGCGCAAATCAGTAACAGAATCAGACCGATGACACCCGGAACAAAATTGTATTCGCTTTTGCCCTGCGGATTATAAAGCATTCGTGTAACTACATCTATCTGAAAATTAGGTGACAGATGACTCTCGGTAAACTTGGACTGTAAATATTTATTTAATAATTGCTGAACGTATCCCGTACGTATGGATGCCTGGTTAGGTTCGGTTCCGTCTATGAGGATTTGAATGCCGGCACCACCCGGGCGCTGCATGCGTGCAGCAAAATCCTTACAGAAAACAATCGCTATATCAATGTCGTTCTTCAGAAACAGCGCGTCAATTGCGTTTCTGTCATTCAGAACAGCCACAATGGTAAAGTACCGGTTTCTGGCAATATGCTCACTGATATCCAGCGTTATCTCGTCTTTCGATTCATCCAACAGGGCCACACGGGAATTCTTTACTTCCGTAGTAATGGCAAAACCAAACAAGGTAATCAGGACCACAGGCATGACCAGCAGGATGAGCATGGAACGCCTGTCCCGGAAAATATGGTAAAACTCTTTTTGTACAAACGATAGAAACTGTTTCATCCGATAGCCTCCTTTCAGTCGCTGCTGCGTTTCGCTTTTCGGGCAAGTGCCAGAAAAACGTCATACATTGTAGATACATTAAAGTCCCGTTTTAAATTTTCGGGCGTATCCAGTGCTTCTATCTTGCCGTCCACCATGATGCTGACACGGTCGCAATACTCGGCCTCGTCCATGTAATGTGTCGTTACAAAGACCGTGATGCCGCGGTCGGCTGCCCGATAAATAAGTTCCCAAAACTGCCGCCGTGTTATAGGGTCTACACCGCCGGTCGGTTCATCAAGAAAAACAATCTTGGGTTCGTGAAAAATGCTGAGCGAAAAAGCCAGCTTCTGTTTCCAGCCCAAAGGCAAGGCTCCCACACGCGTGTTCCGTTCCGATAAAAGACCCAACTCGGAAAGCAGTGAGTCACTTTTCTGGCGAATGGCCTTGACCGACATGCCATAAATACCGCCAAAAAGCCGCAGGTTCTCGTATACCGTGAGGTCATCATACAGAGAAAACTTCTGACTCATGTAGCCGATACACTTTTTCACCTCTTCGGCCTGTCGGTACACATCAAATCCGGCAACGGTCGCCTGTCCTTCCGTCGGGCGGCTTAATCCGCAAAGCATACGCATGGCGGTAGTCTTGCCGGCACCATTGGCCCCCAGGAAACCGAATATCTCACCTTCTTTAACCCGAAAGCTGATGCGATCGGTAGCCGTGAATGTACCGAATTTCTTGGTCAGCCCGTCAGCTATGATTACATAATTATCTTTCATCAGTCTTGTGCATTAATGACATGAAACAATCTTCTATTGTTGCACTGGCCGGACATACGGCGATGCGGTTATGTCCGCGCGTATGCAGGTAGTCTTTCAAATTCTCAGATAAAGCCCTGTCAGTTACCGTCACATGATAAGTTTCGCCAAAAGAGAAAGCCGTCTTCACTTCGGGATAACTGCGCAAGTCTTCTAGCAGCCGGTGCATGTTGTCACTTTTTACGGTCCATAACCTGTCCGAATAAGCAGCTATAATTCTGCTTGGCGTGTCAATGCGGAGAAACCGTCCTTCCTGCATCAGGGCAATACGGTCGCAAAGCATTGCCTCGTCCATGTAGGGAGTAGACACGACGATGGTAATCCCGTATCTTTCTTTGAGCCTTTTCAGCATCTCCCAGAACTCCTTGCGCGATACAGGGTCGACACCGGTAGTCGGTTCATCCAGAAACAGAATCCGGGGTGCATGAATTAGGGCACAGCACAATGCCAGTTTCTGTTTCATGCCACCGGAAAGCTTTCCGGCCTTGCGTGTTTTGAAAGGTTCTATCTGGCAGTAAATATCGCGTACCAACTCGTAATTCTCTTCGATGGTCGTGTGGAAGATTGTGGCGAAGAAACGCAGATTCTCTTCTACGGAAAGGTCCTGATAAAGTGAGAAACGACCGGGCATATAACCAATGCGACGACGGATTTCCTTGTAATCCTTTTTTACGTCCAGTCCGTTTACACTGGCAGTTCCCTCATCCGCAAGCAGTAAGGTAGTCAGAATGCGGAAAAGCGTCGTTTTACCAGCACCGTCCGGACCGATGATGCCATAAATCTCGCCTTCCCGAACATCGAAATCCAGTCCGTGCAGCGCAACGACTTTACCCCGGTTATAACGCTTCTGCAAATTATTTACGGATAGAATACCCATTATTCTGCTGTTTGAAATTGAACATCACCATACATACCACGCTTGATAAAGCCATCGTTGTTGACTTCAATTTTTATCGCATAAACCAAATTGGCCCGTTCGTCTTTGGTCTGTATGGTTTTAGGCGTAAATTCCGCTTCATCGGCAATCCACGAAACAATGCCTTCATATTCACTGCGTTCGGTCTTACCCTTATCGGCGTATACTTTTACCTTCTGTCCCAGTTTTAGCGATGTCAGCTGTTCGGCCGTGACATAGGCACGCAGCTTCATGCGCGATATATCGGCCACTTTGAAAAGCGGTTTCCCGGGCATCACATATTCTCGCTGTTCAACATATTGGGAGAGGACAGTACCGCTGATGGGACTTGCGATAACCGACTTTTTAATCTGGTCCTCTACCTGTGCCAGTTGGGCTGCTATACTGGCACTTTGTCCATCCAGACTGCTGTTGTTCCCTTCAAGCTGCTCTTCGGTGGCCGAAATCTGACGCTTGAGAACCGCTATCTGGTAATCCAGCTCATCCACATGTTTTTCGGGAGCAGCATCCGCTTTCAGCAAGTCAGCGTAACGTTTCCGCTCACGTTCCAGATTTGCCAACTGCTGCTGGAGTGACGCCAGTTGCCGGCTCTCGTCCAGCCGTTTGCTGCCGGTAGCCATCAAGGTAGCCATGAGCTGCTTCTTTTTCAAGGATAATTGCAGCGTATCTATATAACCCAGCTGCTCGTCTGCTTTTATCGGCCTTCCTTCTTGGGCGGTAAAAGACAACAGTTCTCCTGTTGACTGTGCCGAAACAATTATTTCGGTGGCCTCAAAAATGCCCGATGCGTCGTAATCCGTATCACGATTGCCGCAAGCGGATACAAGAAGAGATATACCTAATAAGTAACCGTATACTTTCATACTTTTGAAGATTTTATTGATTGATGGTATTCCGTAATTCATAAATGGATTTCAGCATTTCGATTTCGTGCGCCGAGTGATTGATGCGCGCCTGATTTTCTTTGGTGATTTCCCGAAGCAAATCGTTTACGTCAATCACACCGTGCTCCAGTTGAGCTTCTGCAGCTTGCCGTACAGTCGTCAGCAACTGGATAATCTCCGCATCCGCTTTCATCATTTCACGATATTGGTGCACAGCCTCGGTTTCTTGAGCAGCCTGCAAACTGTTGTTGAACAGAAAAACCTCCTGCGATGTCTCAATTTGTTTCTGTGCCAACTGCAGTTGGCGTTTTTCATTTTTAAAAGAATACAGTTTGCCGATGTTCCATGAAAGTCTCACTCCTACGATGCCGCCCAGTTTCAGGTTGTGGTTAAACATACTGTCGAACATATCGTAATACGGATAACCGTAAAAACCTTGTGCGAAAAAACTAAGCTTCGGGTAGAGAGCCGCTTTCAGTAGATCGTTTTGCGCCTGAGTCTGCTGCATTTGTGTCGCATAGAGCAGGAGCTCCGGCCGTTGGTTCTTTGGGGCAGAAGGCATAGCAGCTATCGGCTTTTGCAGACTATCAATCGATTCCGCCTCTTTCCCAATAAAAATAGCGAGCATCTGCAGATAGCTTTTCCGCATAGACTGTAAAGCAATACTATCCTGTTTGGCACGCAGCAATTCAGCCTTTATTACGTTTACATCCGATTTCATAGCCGTACCATGCGCATTTTGAGTCTCCAGTTTCCGGAAACTGTTCTGCAGTAAGGTCTGCAGTTCGGTATTCAACTGAATCTTTTCTTCCAGTTGCAGAATGCCGAAGAATAATTCGTTTACACGATTGCGTACATCGTACATTGCCACATCCGTTTGTGCCGCTTGCATCTTTTCGTTGGCAGATGCGACCTTTTTTTGTGCCTTGATATTACCGCCGTCCCAGAGAATCTGGTTTAGCTCCAGGGCAATTTTATACTGGTCTTTCTCCATTCCTTTGTAGCCGCTGTTTGCCAGCATACTTTTCAGCGCATCCGGTAAGGCGGTGGTTTCCGACTGATAGGATGCCTGTCCGCTCAGCGAAAGTTGGGGTAGATAGCCCTTGTTGATATTCTCAATGGAGTAGGCAGCCGTTTGTTTTATCAAATCGTATTTTTGCAAAAGCGGGTAATTCTCCCTAGCCAATTGTTGGCACTCGTCCAGCGTGAACTGTGCTACTGCAGGGAGTGTCAGCATTGACATGATTGCCGTTATCCAGATTGTTTTTAATTTTTTCATTTGTAAGTCTCTTTGTTTTGTTGCTATATGAGGTTTTGTCAATCTGCTAAAAGCAAAAATATAATTTTTCTTTCTATTATGGAATGAAAGTTTTTCATTAAATTGCGGTCAAAATAATGTTCTTATATCATTCAATACTTCGGTAAATTTTTACCGATAAATTAAAATTAAACATAGAATCGGC
>CAJKDC010000063.1 GCA_905198575.1 uncultured Bacteroides sp.
TTACAAACTTTTAAATCAAGAATCAGAAGATGTTTTCAACTGCTGATTCGCATTAGTCATACAAATGTAAGAGTTTGTTTTAGAGGAAAAATTATAATATTTCACTACTTATTTATATGATTTTACGAATTTTGAATGGTGGGTAGTATTGTTAATATATTAATTATTAGGTTGATATAGTAATTGGTGCTGGTAGATATTGCTTTTTTATATTATTCAGTGAATTTGTTGTAATATCTTATTATTTGAATTAGATATTGTAATATACAGTTGGAAATAGTTTATACATATTGGTTCAAATATGGGTTTGCTTTTCTCATAGTTATTTATTTTAGATTTGTGAGTCCATACAATTCTAATTGCCTATAACATGTTAAATTGTTGGTGTTATAATAATATCCTTCTATCTTTGTCTGTATACAATCTTAGAGTAACATGATTCTTCGCAGACTATATAATTGGATTCGACGATTTCCACATCGCTGTGGATATGGTGTTCATTCGCCATCAGATTTCTATTTGATAACCTTTGTTATTTATGAATCTCTTCCTTATTATAAATATAAAACATTAAAAGCGTTCCGTCCGTTGTTATATCAGTATCCTCATCATCGGGAAAAGGTAGACCGTTTCTTTTTGCGTTTTGCAAATTATCTGCAGCTGCCTTCTTTACTTGAAGTGGGTACAGGAAGCGGATTATCTGCCTGTTATTTGTCTGCTGGAAATGAAAAAATGCGTTGTGTAACAATTAACCCATCTTTGCCGGAAGATGTTCTTGCTGTTTTATCTTCAATTCATTCTATTGAAAATAAAGGGGGGGGTGAATTAGAGCTGTTAGCTCAGTATTTGGACAAAAACAAACTCGATTTGGTACATATAGGTTATACTTCTCTATATAAGGAGATATGGGAGATGATATTACCGCATGTAGAGGCTTATACTTGTGTGCTTGTAAGTTATCCTTATGCTGATGGTATGAAGAAACAATGGTGGAAAAGTGTGATTGCCGATAGCAGGGTTACCGTATCTTTTGACCTTTATGATGTAGGTATTTTGTTTTTCAACCCTAAACGCTGCAAAGAGCATCGTATTGTGAATTTTTTTTGAACCGAAAATTAGAATATTATGAAAAAAAGTGGAATTTATACATGTACGGGTGATAAGGGAACAACTTCGTTGGTAGGGGGAGTCCGTGTTTCTAAAACGCATATCCGACTGGATGCTTATGGAACAATTGATGAACTGAACTCCCAGATAGGTTTGCTCTTGACTTACTTGACAGAAACTGATGACCGGGAATTGATACTATATATACAACATAAGTTGTTTTCATTGGGTTCATACTTGGCTACCGATCAGTCTCAGACTACGCTCAGAGTAGAAAGTCAGATTTCCGAAGAAAACATTCAGCGGCTTGAACAGGCTATTGATGTGATAGATGCTGAATTACCACAAATGAGGGCGTTTATTCTTCCAGGTGGAACTCGTGCAGCTGCGGTTTGTCATGTTTGTCGGACTGTGTGTCGGCGGGCAGAACGCAGGGTGTTGGCTTTGGAAGAAGGTTTAGGCATAGAAATAGAGGAACATGTAAAGCGTTTTTTGAACAGATTGTCAGATTATCTTTTCGTTTTGTCTCGAAAGTTGAACCAAAAAGCAGATTCTGCTGAAATTTTTTGGGATAAGAGTTGTCTATGAAAGAAAATATTATACTTTTGCGCTCATATAAAAATGTATAATCTTTAAAAGTAAACAATATGTATTGGACACTAGAATTGGCATCAAAGCTGGAAGATGCTCCATGGCCAGCAACTAAGGATGAGTTGATTGATTATGCAACACGTTCTGGAGCACCTCTTGAAGTTATAGAAAACTTGCAAGAAATGGAAGACGAAGGTGAAATTTATGAAAGCATAGAAGATATTTGGCCGGATTATCCAAGCAAGGAAGATTTCTTCTTCAACGAGGAAGAATATTGATATGTCAAAAAAACAGGAAAAGGTAACTATTAAGTTACCTTTTTTTGTTTTATCACTAAAAAGCTTATATTTGCAGATAGCTAATCATATAAATACGAATTTATGAAGAAAATTTTTAGTGCATTTATGGTTATGGCATTGTTGCTGATAACTATACCAGCCAATGCGCAATTTAAATTTGGTGTTAAGGGTGGATTGAATATCTCGAAACTCAGTGTATCTAAAGATATATTGAAAAGTGATAATCAAACAGGATTCTTTATTGGTCCGATGGCTGAATTTACGATTCCTATTGTTGGACTGGGAGTTGATGTTGCTGCGCTATACAATCAGTCTGGAGTCGCAACTGTTTCTGGTTCTGAAGGTGAAGTAAACTCAACATTGAAAACAGTAGAAATTCCTATTAACTTGAAGTGGACATTTGGATTGGGAAGTACTGCTGGAGTATATGTTGCTGCAGGTCCTCAGTTTGGCTTTAATGTAGGCGACCGTATTATTCAGGACATTTATGAATTTAAGAAGAATAATACAACATTTAATGTCGGAGCCGGTGTTAAACTCATTCGTCACTTGCAGATTGGTGTGAATTATAATTTCGGCCTGAGCCGTGTAGCTTCAATCATTGGTAATGATGAATCCAAAGAATTTGCTGGCGAAAAGATTCGCAATAACACTTGGCAAATCTCATTGGCTTATCTTTTTTAATTAGTGAAGGAAAAGAACTTCAGGGGGCTTTTTATTATAAAGCCTCCTTTTTTTGTACCTTTGCATCATGAAGAAATACGTAGATGTCATTGTTCCAGTACCGGTTGTTGGCACTTATACCTATTCACTTCCGGACGAATTGGCCGACAAGGTGGCCGAAGGATATCGTGTGGTGGTACCTTTCGGACGAAAGAAATTCTATACAGGCATTGTTACAAAAGTACACTATGTGGCGCCTGAGGCTTATGAAACTAAGGAGGTGACAGAAGTTCTTGACTCTTCACCTGTACTTCTTTCCCGTCAATTAGCCTTGTGGGAATGGATTGCAGACTATTATCTTTGTACATTGGGCGATGTTTATAAAGCTGCTTTACCTTCGGGATTAAAATTGGAGAGTGAAACGGTTGTCGTATTAAATCCGTTGTTTGAGGCTGTTTCTTCTTTAACAGAGCGCGAACAGCGAATCTGGGCTTTGCTTACGGACGAAGCAGAACAATGTGTTACACAGCTGGAAAAAGAAACGGGATACAAAAATATACTTTCTCTCGTAAAGTCTTTATTGGATAAGGGGGCGGTTCAGGTCAAGGAGGAACTGAAGCAAAGTTATAAACCTCGTACTGAGCTTCGAGTGAAGCTTGGTGAAGATTACAGCTCGGAAAGTCAATTGCATCGTTTATTCGATGAATTGGGTAAAGCTCCCAAACAGTTGTCTTTGTTGATGAAATATGTAGAACTATCCGGCTTTTTGCAGCAAGGTGTTTTCTTGAAAGAGGTAAGCAAGAAAACTTTATTGGAACAGTCCGGTTGTTCGTCTGCTGTTTTTACAGCCTTGGTTGACAAGCATATTTTTACGACCTATGCATTCGAAGTCGGTCGCTTGGCAAAAGACGAGGCTGCGCAACAGGCTGTTCAGCCTTTAAGTCCTTATCAGCAGCAGGCTTTTATGCAGATTCTTTCTACTTTTCATGTACAGAATACCTGTTTGCTTCATGGGGTTACGGCAAGTGGTAAGACTGAAATTTATATCCATCTCATTCAGCAAGTACTGAAAGCTGGTAAGCAGGTTTTGTATTTGCTTCCTGAAATAGCTTTGACGACACAGATAACGGAGCGTTTAAAACGTGTATTTGGGAGTCGTCTGGGCATCTATCATTCTAAATTTCCTGATGCAGAACGGGTAGAAATCTGGAGAAAACAATTGTCTGAACACAGTTACGACATTATCTTGGGAGTCCGTTCGTCTGTTTTTTTGCCATTCCAAAGACTGGGATTGGTTATTATAGATGAAGAGCATGAAACTACCTATAAACAAATGGATCCTGCTCCGCGTTATCATGCTCGCAGTACGGCTTTAATGTTGGCTTCATTTTATGGAGCCAAAACTTTGTTGGGGACAGCTACTCCGTCTATTGAAACATATTACAATGCGTTGAATGGGAAATATGGACTTGTAAAGCTTACAGAGCGCTATCAGTCTGTGCAATTGCCACATATAGAGCTGGTCGATATTAAAGAATTATATCGGAAAAAGCGGATGCATGCACAGTTTTCGCCGTTATTGGTAGAGGAAATTAGAAAGGCACTGACGAATCATGAACAGGTAATCTTATTCCAGAACCGAAGAGGATTTGCGCCAATGATTGAGTGCAGAACTTGTGGTTGGGTTCCGAAATGTAAAAATTGTGATGTCAGCCTTACTTATCACAAAGGATTGCATCAGCTTACTTGTCATTATTGTGGGTATACCTATCAGGTACCTGCTGCGTGTCCGGCTTGTGGGGGAGTGGAAATGTTGCACAGAGGATTTGGAACTGAAAAGATTGAGGAGGATGTACATACGTTGTTTCCCGAAGCTGCGGTTGCGCGTATGGATTTAGATACAACGCGTACACGCACTGCTTACGAAAGGATTATTGCAGATTTTGAGGAAGGCAAGACTTCTATTCTGATTGGAACGCAAATGGTTTCTAAGGGATTGGATTTCGATAGGGTGCGTGTGGTAGGTATTTTGAATGCAGACTCGATGTTAAGTTACCCTGATTTTCGTTCGTATGAGCGGGCTTATCAGTTGATGGCACAGGTAGCAGGCCGTGCAGGTCGTAAGAATGGAAAGGGACTGGTTGTTCTTCAAACCAAATCGCCCGATCTTCCTGTTATTCATCAGGTAATGAACCATGATTATGAAAGTATGTATCAGGAACAGCTGGAAGAACGTCGGATTTTTCATTATCCGCCTTTTTATAGGTTGATTTATGTATATCTGAAGCATCGTAAGCAGGAAGTCGCCGATGAGGCTGCTGATAGAATGGCAGAGTTATTGCGGAAAGGTTTGGGGAGTCGTATCTTAGGTCCGGATAAGCCTGTTGTAGGACGTATACAAACGCTTTTTATAAAAAAAATAGTAGTAAAAGTAGAATTGGAGGTATCTCTTAAAAAAGTACGGACCTACTTATCTGAGGTGCAACGTTGTATATTGGAGGACGAGCGTTTTCGCTCCTTGGTAGTTTATTATGATGTTGAACCATATTGAGAAAATGAATGTGATAATATAAAAATATAATTAGTCTGTATCATGAACATAGAATTGGATGTGCATACTCATACGATTGCCAGTGGGCATGCATTCAGTACATTACAAGAAATGGTGAAGGCAGCTTCTGAAAAAGGTTTGAAGCTGTATGGTATAACGGAGCATTCTCCGGGTATTCCTGGAACATGCGATCCTATTTATTTCAGAAATCTTCATGTCGTTCCGCGCAGAATGTATGGGGTGGATCTGCTTTTGGGAGCTGAAATTAATATACTGGATACAGAAGGCCATATTGATATGGATGAGGCTATGCTTCGTATACTGGATATCCGGATAGCAGGAATTCATTCTTTATGTTATACTCGGGGAACTCGTGCAGAGAATACGCGTGGGATGATTAATGTGATAGCAAATCCATATATAAACATCATCAGTCATCCGGGAGATGGAACGGCTGAGCTTGATTTTGAACCTATTGTACGGGCATCTAAGGAGTATCACACCTTGCTGGAAATAAATAACAGCTCGTTGCGGCCTACCCGTAATAAAGTGCATGCCCGTAAAAATAATCTTGAAATCCTGCGGCTTTGTAAGCAATATGATGTGCCGGTAATTTTAGGAAGTGATGCTCATATTTCCTTTGATATTGCGGCTTATGATTATGTATGGGATTTGTTGGCTGAAACAGAGTTCCCAGAAGAATTGATTATGAATACATCTGTAGAAAAGTTTAGGACTTATCTGAATATTTAAGAGAATTATGAAAAAGAAAATTTTATTTGTCTGCTTGGGAAATATATGCAGATCTTCTTCTGCAGAAGAAATTATGCGGGTAAAAGTTGCGAATGCGGGCAGAAGTGAAGAGTTTGAGTTGGACTCGGCTGGCTTGAGTAGCTATCATCGTGGAGAATTGCCGGACAGTAGAATGCGGATGCATGCAGCTCGTCGTGGGTATCAGCTCGTACATCGTTCCAGACCGGTATGTGCAGAGGATTTTTATAAGTTTGATTATATTTTGGCCATGGATGACCATAATATTGACGGGTTGAAAGAATTGGCTCCTGATGTGGAGTCATTGGCAAAGATTGAACGACTGACCAACTATTGTCGTGTAAAGATAGTTGACCATGTGCCCGATCCATATTATGGAGGGGCACAAGGTTTTGAAAATGTCCTGGATATTCTGGAGGATGCCTGTGATGGTTTGCTGGCATCATTCCCTTCAGAACAATAGGGGAGTGTTTATTTCTTAAGTTCAGGATAGCTGACACGGGTGTGATACATCGTTTTCAGCTTTTCTTTAAATACAGCCTTGACTTTGGCAATATCAAGGAATGTAATTGGGCATTCCTTGAAATAGCCTTCCTGAACTTGGCTTTCGATAATTTTCTCGACAAGTGCAGAGATACTTTCTTCTGTATATTCGGGCAGACTTCTCGAAGCTGCCTCTACAGAGTCTGCCATCATCAGAATGGCCTGTTCTTTAGTGAAGGGATTAGGGCCAGGATAGCGAAAATCTTCTTTATCAACCTCTTCATCAGGATGCTCGTTCTGATAAGAGATATAGAAATATTTGGTAAGTCCCAGTCCGTGGTGTGTATTGATAAAGTCACGGATAACTCTTGGAAGATTGTTCTTGTCTGCCAGCTTTAATCCATCCGTAATGTGGCTGATTACAATCTGGGCACTTTGTTTATAACTAAGCTTCTCATGTGGGTTTACGCCTGACTGGTTTTCAGTGAAGAACGCAGGATTCTGCATTTTTCCTATATCATGATACAAAGCTCCGGTACGTACCAGCTGGCTGTTTGCACCAATCTTATTGGCAGCGGCAGCAGTCAGATTAGCCAACTGAAGTGAATGCTGGAATGTACCTGGAGCAATTTCGGACATCTCTCGCAGTAGTTTGTTATTGATATTGGATAACTCTACAAGTGTAACATTGGAAGTGAAGCCAAACATCTTTTCCAAAATAAACAATAACGGGTAAATGAATAATAAGAGAATACCGTTTACAAAGAAGAACAGATACATGTACCGGTTCAGTTGCTTAAGTTCTTCTACATGACTAAGGTCTAATGCAAAATAAAGCAGAGAATATGCCAAGAATACTATTACGGCACTACGCAACAATTGTGAGCGTTGTGAAAGTTCGCGAAGGCTGTATATAGCAGCCATTCCTGCTATAATCTGGATTAATATGAATTCGTGAGGACTTCTTAATGGAAGTGAGCTAAGGAGAATTATGCTAGTGTGCGTCATAAAAGCAGTCCTTGAGTCGAGGAAAATACTTACAATAATGGGCACCATAGCAAAAGGTATAATGTAGATGCTTGTAAAAGCTTGTTGTACCATGATGGACGACAATGCAGAAAATAAGGTGATTAAAGCAAACAGCAAAGTCATACTGCTGTAATCTTCAAAATAATTTTTCCGGAACATGCCTAGAAAAATCATGAAACAACCTACAATGATACTTACAAAAAGAAACTGACCTAGTGTGGCAAGTCTTTTTTCACTGGCAGCTTCGTTACGGGTTTCCCATTCTTTTTGGAGAGAGGTGAGAATATTATAAGTCCGTTCATCAACAATTTCTCCACGGTCTATGATTTTTTGTCCGTTCATGACCAGTCCGCTAGCCCAGGAAAGTCCGGATAATAAATCTTCTTTGGCAGTTTCTGATTTCTCACTGTCATAAACTAAGTTTGGGGTTATATATTCATTGAGATTACATTTTTGCAACAATACCCGGTTGAATACAGCAGTATCTGTATTCATGATTTCTTCGTAAGCCTCTTTAACGGAATGTATGTCTTTTATGGAAGTTTGAGTAGATAAAGCATCGTTTACAATCTGGATGTATTGGATGCTGTCCTTCAGTAATTGTTCGATGGCTCCACCTTCCATGATGCCTTTTTCGTATTGAGCTTTTAACAGGTTTTCGACATACTTGCTGAAGTTAGTGTAGGGGAGAAAATGCTTGTATTTATTGTCATAGTCACTTTTAAATTTAGCCAACATTTGCTCTTCTACTTTTTTGTCAAGCTTATAGTAAGGCTTATAGCTGGCCATAATGCTGTCTTGTTCCTTTTGTACCTGCTCATCGCTTTTATATATCGGGAAATCGAATGAGGCTTGTAGCAAGCCGTATTTCCATGGTTTGTTGATATCGAATTGATAATTGAATTTTCCTTCATTGGGTAAAAAGGATACAATGATTCCTACGGTCAGGAGAAAAATGGCGCATTTAAACCATAATCTTTTGTTAATAAACCAGCTATACGTGTGATAAGTTTTCATGTTGTTATATTTTTGGCCGAAAATACGAAAAAAACAGGAAAAATAGATTAATTTTGCAGCGCAATTTATAGATAAACAGCTATGTCAGAAAGAAAAGTAAGAGTTCGTTTTGCTCCTAGCCCTACGGGCGCATTACATATCGGTGGTGTTCGTACTGCCTTGTATAATTATTTGTTTGCCCGTCAGCATGGCGGTGAGTTGATTTTCCGTATTGAAGATACGGATTCCAACCGTTTTGTTCCCGGTGCAGAAGAATATATCATTGAGTCTTTCAAATGGTTGGGCATTCATTTTGATGAAGGTGTCAGCTTCGGGGGTAATTATGGTCCGTATCGTCAGTCAGAGCGCCGTGATATTTATAAGAAATATGTTAAGGTCTTGCTGGATAATGGAAAGGCTTATATTGCTTTTGATACGCCAGAAGAGCTGGATGCTAAGCGTAAAGAAATTCCTAACTTCCAATATGATGCTTCAACGCGTACATCTATGCGTAACTCGTTGACACTTCCTGCAGAAGAAGTACAGCGGCTTATCGATGAAGGACAGCAGTATGTAGTTCGATTTAAGATTGAACCGAACGAAGATGTGCATGTTCATGATATAATTCGTGGTGAAGTAGTTATCAATTCTTCAATATTGGACGACAAAGTTTTGTATAAGTCGGCTGATGAACTTCCTACTTACCATCTTGCAAATATTGTGGATGATCATTTGATGGAAGTTTCACATGTTATCCGTGGTGAAGAATGGCTGCCTTCTGCTCCATTGCATGTTTTATTGTACAGAGCTTTTGGATGGGAAGATACAATGCCTGAATTTGCTCACCTTCCTTTGCTTTTGAAACCGGATGGAAACGGTAAGTTGAGCAAGCGTGATGGCGATCGTCTGGGATTCCCTGTATTCCCGTTGGAATGGCATGATCCTAAGACGGGTGAAGTTTCTTCTGGATATCGTGAATCTGGATATTTGCCTGAAGCTGTTATTAACTTCCTCGCTTTGTTGGGTTGGAATCCAGGTAATGACCAGGAAATTATGTCAATGGATGAGCTGATTCGTCTGTTTGATTTGCATCGTTGCAGTAAGGCTGGTGCTAAGTTTGATTATGAAAAAGGCAAATGGTTCAATCATGAATATATTTTGCTGAAGAGCAATGAAGAAATTGCGAGCTTGTTTATGCCTATTTTGAAAGAACATGGTGTAGAGGCTCCGATGGAAACAGTAGTCACTGTTGTTGGCCTGATGAAGGGTCGTGTAAGTTTTGTGAAGGAATTGTGGGAAACTTGCAAATTCTTCTTTGTCGCTCCTGAAACATACGATGAAAAAACAGTGAAGAAACGCTGGAAAGAGGACTCGGCAGAGCGTATGACAGAGTTGGCTGACTTACTGGAGTCATTGGATGATTTCTCTTTGGCTCATCAGGAAGAAGTAGTAATGAAATGGATTGAGGATAAAGGTTATCATTTAGGAAATATTATGAATGCTTTCCGTCTTACTTTGGTAGGTGAAGGAAAGGGTCCTCATATGTTTGATATTTCGGCTGTTTTAGGAAAAGAGGAAACCATTCGCCGTATGCGTCGGGCCGTAGAAGTGCTTAAATAAAAAAGATTGAGTAATGATTTATAATTTAATCATATATCTCTATGCAAGTGCAGTCAGATTGGCTGCACTTTTTAATAAGAAAGCATCCCTCATGGTTGCAGGCCATACCGAAGCTTTTAATAAACTGAAGAAGGAAATAGATTCATCGGCAAAGTATATCTGGTTTCATGTTGCTTCTCTGGGTGAGTTTGAACAAGGGCGCCCATTGATAGAGGAGATAAGAAAACAATATCCGGATTATAAAATTTTGCAGACTTTTTTCTCACCTTCCGGTTACGAGGTGCGTAAGAATTATAAGGGTGCTGATATCGTTTGCTATCTCCCATTTGACACACCAGGTAATGCGCATCGCTTTATAGCATTAGCCAAACCTTGTATGGCTTTCTTTGTGAAATATGAATTCTGGAAGAACTACTTGGTAGAACTGAACCGTAAATCTATTCCGGTTTATAGTGTATCGTCTATCTTTCGTGATAACCAAATATTCTTTCGCTGGTATGGAGCTAGTTACCGGAATGTCTTGAAACAGTTTACTCATCTTTTTGTGCAGAATGAATATTCTGTTTCCTTGTTGGAAAAAATTAGTGTACGAAATACAACGGTCGTGGGGGATACACGCTTTGACCGTGTATTGGAAATCTGCAGGCAAGCAAAGGAATTACCTATTGTGGAGCAGTTTAAAGGGAATGCAGTAACACTGGTCGCAGGAAGTTCATGGGCTCCAGATGAGGATATATTCATTCCTTATTTTAATGCGCATCCTAAAATGAAGCTGATTATAGCTCCACATGTAATTGATGAAAGCCATATTAAAGAAATTATAGGCAAATTGGATAGAACTGTTGTCCGCTATACGCAGGCTACACCTGAAACCGTGGCTCAGGCCGATTGTCTGATTATTGATTGTTTTGGGCTGTTATCTTCTATCTATCGTTACGGAGAAATAGCTTATATAGGTGGTGGCTTTGGAGTAAGTATTCATAATACATTAGAGGCTGCTGTATATGGAATGCCTGTAATTTTTGGACCAAACAACAAGAAATTTCAGGAAGCTCAGGATCTCTTAGTATGTAAGGGTGGATTTGAAATTCTGGGAGCTCAGGATTTTAATCAGCTAATGGACAGATTTCTTACAGATAACAGCTTTTTGGATAAGGCTGGTAAGAAAGCGGGAAATTATGTCCGGGATAACTCTGGTGCTTTAGAAAAGATCATGCATGAGATTTCTTTTTAAAAGCGATAATTATGTAATTATTTTAAAAAGTTTGCTTCTCTTGAGGAGCAAACTTTTTTTTTATGAAATATCATTAATTTTGCATCTGAAACTTTGTTTAATCAAGTAGTATATTCGGCATTTTACAAGATGCTCTAATCTAGTTACTGAAAAATACTTGTTCTGTATAGCTTTTGATTTGGGGGGCATGCGTTTGGCATGGTAATGTGGAAAATACTATGAATGTGATAAAATCATTATATTAAAATATTGTTGTATTATGCGAAAAATTAGTCTATTGGCGGCTGGGATATGTGCTTTCTTTATGATTGCATGTACAAATAAGCCGCAGCAGGAGGTTTACACTTCTGCTTATGGAACTTCCTGGCATTGGGAAAAGGGAACAATTGTTGTTGATACTCCAGAACGTCCGGCAGGACAAGAACATGTGTTGGGCCTGGTAACTCCGAAATTAAGTGTTGTTCGTGTAGGTTTTGTGGGTCTTGGAATGCGTGGACCAGGTGCGGTTGAGCGTTTTACTCATATTCCGGGCGTGGATATCGTAGCACTTTGTGATTACGAAAAGGAACGTGCTGAAGGTTGCCAGAAGTATCTTCAGAATGCCAGTCTTCCTCCTGCTGATATTTACTATGGAGAGAAAGGATACGAAGAATTATGCAAACGCGAGGATATAGACTTGGTTTATGTGGCAACAGATTGGGAACATCACTTCCCCGTAGCAAAATGTGCTTTGGAGAATGGCAAGCATGCCGCTATTGAAGTTCCGTCTGCCATGAATCTGGAACAGTGCTGGGAGCTTATCAATTTGAGTGAAAAGAACCGTAAACACTGTATGATTCTGGAAAACTGCTGTTATGACTGGTTTGAAATGAATACGCTGAATATGGCTCAGCAGGGTGTATTTGGTGAAGTGCTCCGTGCTCAAGGTGCTTACATCCATAATTTGGACGAATTTTGGCCATATTACTGGAAAAATGGTGAGGACAAGATGGGCTGGCGTTTGAAATACAATCGTGAACATCGTGGTGATGTGTATGCAACTCATGGACTTGGCCCTGTGGCACAGGCTCTGAATATTCATCGTGGTGACCGTATGACTACTCTTGTAGCAATGGATACAAAAGCTGTTCATGGTCCTGAATTGGTTGAAAAGGCAACTGGTGAAAAATGTACCGATTTCCGCAATGGTGATCATACTACTACACTGATTCGTACAGAAAACGGAAAAGTTATTGAAATTCAGCATAATGTAATGAGCCCACAGCCTTACAACCGTTTGTATCAGTTGACAGGTACTAAAGGATTTGCAAATAAATATCCAGTAGAAGGTTATGCAGTTGATGCTTCGCAGATGAAGGCTTCGGGCGTTCAGCCAAAGGTTGATAATCTTACTTCTCATGGATTTATGCCAGAATCAGAAATGAAGGCTTTGGTAGATAAGTATCAGCATCCGATATTGAAGAAATATGGTGAAATGGCCAAAGAAGTAGGTGGTCATGGCGGTATGGATTTCATTATGGACTCTCGTCTGGTTTACTGTTTGCAGAATGGTTTGCCGTTGGATATGGATGTTTACGATTTGGCTGAATGGTGTAGTTTGGCTGAACTAGGTTCATTGTCAATGGATAATGGTTGTGCTGCTGTCCGTATTCCAGACTTTACTCGTGGACACTGGAATGATGTTCAGGGCTTCAAACATGCTTATGCCAGTGAGGCAGATGAAGCAGCAGCTATGAAGATTGCTAAAGAAGCAACTGCAAAACTGAAAGAAGAAGGAGCTAAGGCTTGGGCTGAAGCAGCAAAAAAATAAGATGAATATCTTCTTCTGATTATATAAAAAAGTTGGGATACCCATACTTCTCACAAGGGTATCCCAACTTTTTTTATGTGTCAAAATAATGATGAACTTGCGGCATGAAAGTGCAGCAGGTTTCTCACAAAAATGATTGGAGTTTGTTTCAATAATGATACACTCAGAACTAACGGTTATCTTCTTCCTTGAACCAGGAAGCATACATAAGATATCCGTTGGCTATTTTTTTATTAAGTTCTTTGCTCTGTGTCGGGTCTACTTGTTTTATAAATTTAGCAGGAACTCCTCCCCAAAGGGTATGAGGTGGAATGACTGTATGAGCTAGAACCAAAGCTCCGGCAGCTACAATTGCTCCTTCGCCTACTACTGCGTGATCAAGAATGGTTGACCCCATTCCGACCAGTGCATTGTCTTTAACGGTTGCACCGTGTAGTGTAACATTGTGTCCGATAGACACATCGTCGCCTATTTCTACTACAGACTTTTCATACAGTGTGTGTATGACAGTACCGTCTTGTATATTTACGCGATTGCCGATACGGATGGAGTTGACATCTCCTCGAAGAACTGTATTGAACCAGATACTGCATTGATTACCAATTTCTACATCGCCGATGATTGTTGCATTGTCGGCCAGGTAACAGTCATCTCCTATTTTAGGCGTAAAATTTCTTACTGATTTTATAAGTGCCATAGTCTATATTATTTAATGGGTTTGGTAGCCTCGTCCAGCCATTTCTTTTCTGCTTCTGTTAACATGGGGGAGAGACGTAAATATACATGCTTGTGATATTGATTAAGCCACTCTTTTTCTTCGGCTGTGAGTAGCTCGGTGAGGATTCCTTCTTTATCTATCGGGCATAGCGTGAGTTGCTCGAAACGGTAAAATGCTCCGAATTCTGTTTCCTTGTCCTTGCATACCAGCATCGTGTTTTCAATGCGGATGCCATACTTGCCTGTTCGGTAAATTCCGGGCTCATTAGTAACCGTCATTCCGGGGCGAAGTTGGTAAGGAATGTGGTTCATACGAATTTGATGAGGTCCTTCGTGCACATTCAGGAAGTGCCCAACTCCATGTCCTGTGCCATGGCCATAGTTAATTCCGGCTTTCCACATGAATTGGCGGGCGAGGATATCAAGTTGAGTACCGCATGTCCCTTCTGGAAATACGGCCATAGCTAATTGTATCATTCCTTTCAGTACTAAGGTGTAGTCTCTTTTTTGCTCTTCTGTTATAGGCCCCAAGACGATGGTTCGTGTAATGTCGGTTGTACCGTCAGTATATTGTGCTCCGCTGTCTAAAAGAAGCAATCCTTCTGGCTGTAAAGGAATATCAGTTTCTTCTGTGGCTTCGTAATGAACAATTGCGCCGTGTGCCTGATATCCTGCAATGGTATCGAAGCTGATTCCGTGAAACAATTTTTGTTCTGCTCTGAATCTGTAAAGAGCTTTGTCAATACTGATTTCTGTTTGTGGAGTAGTACCAATTTGTTCTTTTAACCATTTTAAGAAGCGGACCATTGCAACTCCGTCTCTTTCCATAGCATGGTGGAAACCTTCAATTTCTACGGAGTTTTTTACAGCCTTCATTTCTTTGGCAGGTGAGGAGAGAAGGATAGAACTGCAAGAGGACTGAGCTAATGTGTAGAGCTTGAAATTTATAGATTCCGGTAGAATAAGGCAACCTTTACATTGCTGAATACCGGCTGAAATATCCTGATAAGGACAGATGGTTATATTATTGTCCGAAAGGTAGACCTTTACATCAGGATTTATTTTTTCGGGGAGAATATATAAGAACGAATGCTGTCGGGTAATGAGCAAGTAACTTACAAATACCGGATTACAGTGAACGTCTTCTCCTCGTAAATTCAAAGTCCAGGCAATCTCATCTAAAGCGGAGAGCAAAATGGCTTCTGCACCTTTTGAAGACAGAAAATCCTGAATATCTTGGATTTTTGCTGCTGTAGATTTACCGGCATAAGTTATATCGTGTATAAAAACTGGAGAAGAGGGTAGTGTAGGTCTATCATTCCAGATTTTTTCAAAAGGATCAGAAGACACTGTGAGATAAAGCCCTCTTTGCTCGAGATCTTGCTTTAGAATTTGTGCTTCGGCTGCATTAAAGACCCATCCATCGATAGCTACTTTGCTGCCCTTGGGTAATACACTTTCCAACCATTCGGCTATTGAAGGTGTCCCGGCAACACGCTCTTTGAATAAAATGAGGCCTGATTCACTCAGTTGGTCGGCTGCTTGTAAAAAATATCTGGAATCGGTCCAGACTCCACCTGTATTATGGGTAATGACGGCTGTCCCTGCTGAACCAGTGAATCCACTGATCCATTTACGTGATTCCCAGTGAGAAGGAGGATATTCACTGTTATGTGGGTCCGTACTTGGAATAATAAATGCATCATAGCCGCTGTTTTGCATGAATGAGCGTAATCGCTCGAGGCGTTGCTTTATACTTGTTGTCATATTAAAGTGTTTATCAGTAGATTAATAATAGATAACAAAGATACAATCTCGGCTTAATTTTTTAAGAAAAAAACGAGGAAAGTTTTGTAAATAAAGAAAGTATGTGTAATTTTGCGCCGCGATTATACCGTAAAAATATTAATAACAACATACTTAATTTTTAAACAAATGATTGTAGTACCAGTAAAAGAAGGCGAAAACATTGAAAAAGCGCTGAAAAAATTCAAAAGAAAATTCGAAAAAACAGGTGTTGTAAAAGAGTTGAGAAGCAGACAGCAGTATGACAAACCGTCTGTTTTGAAAAGACTTAAAATGGAACGTGCTATCTACGTTCAGAAATTACAGCAAGTAGAAGAATAATAATTTCGCAGATTCTTTGAATTATTGAATTCTTTTTCATAAATTAGTCGCAGAACAATAAAAGATGCGATATTTCTTATGCTGAAAGAATCTTTTTTAAGCTTTCTTCGCTTTGAAAGAAATTATTCCGAAAAGACGGTTCGTTCTTACGGAATTGACCTTGAAAAGTTTGAAGAATATCTTAAGGGAGTGGACGAGGAACTGGACTTTACGGGTGTTGACGCAGATCTTGTTCGGGGATGGGTGCTCCGTCTGATGGAACAAGGGTATGCGACAACTTCGGTAAACCGGAAGCTTAGTTCGCTCCGGTCTTTTTATCAGTATTTGTTGCGGAAGAGGGTTATTGAAAAAGATCCTATGGCAACTGTTAAAGGACCTAAGAATAAAAAGCCATTGCCTGTTTTTGTTCGTGATGAGGAAATGTCTCGGCTATTGGATGAACAGGAGTGGAAAACAGGTCTGGAGGGGCTTCGCAATAGACTGATAGTGGAGATGTTCTACGTTACCGGAATGCGTCTTTCTGAATTGATAAATTTGAAAGATGGGGATGTGGACTTTTCTGCTCAGGTGATGAAAGTGACAGGTAAGAGGAATAAACAACGCCTTATTCCTTTTGGAGAAGAGCTTAAGGAAGATATGAATGCGTATCTTGATTTAAGAGATAAGGAAATATCCGGAAGCCCGGAAGCCTTTTTTGTCCGTAAGGATGGTAAAAGTCTGTATCCGAGGATGGTTTATTTGTTGGTTAGACAATCTCTATCGAAAGTGGTGACGCTGAAGAAAAAGAGTCCTCATGTTTTGCGGCATACATTTGCGACTTCAATGTTGAATAATGGTGCCGAATTAAGCGCAGTAAAAGAATTGCTGGGGCATGAGAGCTTAACTACTACGGAAGTCTATACGCATACTACTTTTGAGGAGCTAAAAAAGGTTTATAAACAAGCTCATCCTAGAGCGTAAAGAAAAGGAGGTTTTTATGGAAGTAAGAATTCAATCAATTCATTTCGATGCATCAGAAAAATTAGAAGCTTTTATTCAGAAAAAAGCAGAGAAGCTCGAGAAGTTTTGCGATAATATAGTAAGAGTGGAGGTGTCATTAAAAGTTGTAAAACCTGAAACAGCAATGAATAAAGAAGCTGGAGTGCGGGTTTTAGCCTTGAATTCTGAGTTTTATGCAGAAAAAATAAGCGATACATTCGAAGAATCTATCGATGTTTGTATGGAGGCGTTGTCCAGACAGCTGCTAAAAGCAAAAGAAAAACAACAAGGTAAATAAAAAAATATCCAAATTATTTGGTGATTAAAAAATAATGCCTAATTTTGCAGCCGCAATGCCAATCGGTTGTGTGCGGCTGCAAAATACAAGCCTCTTTAGCTCAGTTGGCCAGAGCACGTGATTTGTAATCTCGGGGTCGT
>CAJKDC010000064.1 GCA_905198575.1 uncultured Bacteroides sp.
TTGCGTTCTTTGAGTTCGCAAATACGTTTCATCATCGGATTGTTCAAGTGAAACTTGAGTTCCGGTATGTCTGTATAATAATTAGCCATCTTTCCTTACTTGCTATTTTGTTTATAATACTTAATCATCTTCGGCACAACTTCTTCGATACTTCCGTTGATTACGTAATCGGCAATCGTATTGATCGGAGCATCCGGATCGTTGTTAATGGAGATGATGATACCACTTTCCTGCATACCGGCGATATGCTGGATCTGTCCGGAGATACCGCAAGCGATGTAGAGTTTTGGACGAACCGTAACACCAGTCTGACCGATCTGACGATCATGGTCTGCGAAACCAGCGTCAACAGCAGCACGGCTGGCACCTACTTCTGCGTGAAGTTCTTTAGCGAGGTCGAACAATAGGTTGAAGTTTTCTTTCGAACCTACACCGTAACCACCGGCTATGATGATCGGAGAACCTTTCAGGTTGTTCTTTGCCTTTTCTACATGGCGTTCGATGACTTTCACTACATAGTCCGTGTCGGCTACATACTTTTTCACGTCGTGACGGATTACTTCTCCCTGATAAGTCGGAGAGAGGATTTCTTTCTTCATCACACCTTCGCGAACGGTTGCCATCTGCGGGCGGTGTTCCGGGTTCACAATCGTAGCAACGATGTTACCACCGAATGCCGGACGGATTTGATATAACAGGTTCTTATAAGTCTTACCTTCTTTTTTGTCTTCGTGGTCACCGATTTCAAGTGAAGTACAGTCGGCAGTCAATCCGCTGGTCAGAGCAGAAGAAACGCGCGGACCGAGGTCACGACCGATAACGGTAGCACCCATCAAACAGATTTGCGGTTGCTCTTCTTTGAAGAGGTTTACCAGGATAGCTGTGTGAGGAAGTGATGTATAAGGGTAAAGGCCTTCACCGTCGAAAACGTGAAGTTTATCTACTCCGTAAGGAAGGATTTGTTTTTCAATATCTTTGAGGCCGGTTCCGGCAACCACTGCTTCGAGCTGACAGTTCAACTGGTTGGCTAACGAACGACCTTTGGTCAGAAGTTCGAGGCTAACGTCTGCAACGTTACCTTCTTCTATTTCGCAATATACAAATAAGTTATTCATGATTATCCGATGGTGTGGTTAGCTAATAGTTCAACAATCAGGTCTTCCACGTCACGGTCGCTACCGCTGATGGTTTTGCTCTCTTTAGCCTGGAACACGATGTTCTGGATGGCTTTCACTTTTGTCGGCGAACCGGACAGACCGCATTGTGCAAGGTCACCGTTTACGTCGGCTACACTCCATTCTACCAGATTCAAATAATCACGCTTGTCATACAAATCGGTATAATCAAGGTTACCTTGTTGTTTTTCGGTAACTGTTTTGGCGTGTTTGTATTTCTGAACCAGTTTCGCATTGCGCGGACGGCAAGGAGCGGCAGAACCGTTTACGGTAATCACGATAGGCAGCGGACCCTCTACAGTTTCTACACCACCGTCGATATGACGTTTTACACGAATGCGGCCATCCTTCACTTCTTGAATTTCTTCAACGTATGTAACCTGTGGCAAACCTAACTTTTCGGCAACCTGAGGACCTACCTGAGCAGTATCTCCATCAATAGCCTGACGGCCACCCACAATGATATCGTATTCACCAATCTTACGGATAGCTGTAGCCAGTGCATACGAAGTAGCCAAGGTATCAGCTCCGGCAAAAGCACGGTCTGTAAGCAAATAGCCATTATCTGCTCCTCTGTATAAACCTTCACGGATAATTTCAGCGGCACGGCCTGGTCCCATTGTCAGAATGGTAACGGTAGAACCGGGATATGTGTCTTTCAGTCTGAGTGCTTGTTCCAAAGCATTCAAATCTTCCGGGTTAAAAATAGCCGGAAGTGCCGCACGGTTAATTGTACCGTCGGCATTCATGGCATCTTTTCCTACACAACGTGTATCAGGAACTTGTTTTGCCAATACTACAATTTTCAAACTCATTAGATTCTTTATTTTGGTATTAGTAATTATCTGACAGCAAAATTAATGAAACCATTCATTCTACAAAAAGATAGGAGAAAAAAGAAAATATTTTTTTACCTTCTTTTTTCTCCTGTTTCTACAAAATAAGTCTACTAATTCTCAACTACTTTCAACTGGTTATTCACTACCGAAAGTGTATAACTCTTGTTTTTGACAGTATCGAATGTTATTTCCATATTATTGTAATGCACCTTGCAAGGACCGCCGGCGTTCGAACGAACTACGGCATGCGTCAGCAAATTATCCTTCCAATGTATATCCACTGTAAAATTACCTCTGGCACAAGCTCCCGTAAACTTACCTTCATGCCATACAGCCGGAAGCGAAGGCAACAAATGGATAAATCCCATGTGGCTCTGCAACAACATTTCCGTAACTCCGGCGGTACCACCAAAGTTACCGTCTATCTGGAATGGCGGATGTGTATCCCACAAATTGTCACAGGTTCCGTTTTTCAGCAGATTTCCATACAGTGTATATGCTCTGTTTCCATCATGCAGACGAGCCCACTGATTCAGCTTCCAACCCATACTCCATCCGGTTGCACCATCTCCACGGTGTTCGAGTACAACTCTTGCAGCTTTTGCCAGTTTAGGTGTTGTCACCGGAGACAGTGTCTTTCCCGGGTGTAAACCAAACAAATGGTTTACGTGACGATGTTCGTCATACGGGTCGTCTATGTCTTTCGACCATTCCATCAGTTGGCCATATCTTCCTATTTTATAAGGAACTAATTTATTCAAAACATTCTCCCATTCCTTTCTACATTCGGCATCCACATTCAGCACTTTGCTAGCCTCGATAGCATCCAGCAAAATCTCCCGTATCACCGCATGTGCAAAAGTAGTTCCCTCGTCAATCGGTCCATGTTCGGGCGATGTAGATGGAGCAGCCGTATAAGTTCCATCCGGTTTCTTCCATAAGTAATCTACGGCAAAATTGGCACTGCTCTTCAGCAAATCATATCCCACATTTTTCAAGAAATCAACATCGCGCGTATAATCATACTGGTCCCACACATGAATGGCCAGCCACGGTCCTGCCAATGGACAGAAGTTCCACGACATATCTTTGTCACGCAGAGGAGATGTAAATCCAAATATATTACCTGATATGGAAGCCGTCCAGCCACGGGCACCAAAATAAGCTTGCGCTGTCTTCTCACCAGGCTTTACCAACGTACGGATAAAGTCAATCAGCGGCAACTGACACTCGGCCAGATTCGTTGCACACGAAGGCCAATAATTCATCTGAAGATTGATATTATTGTGATAATCCACTCTCCAAGGTCCGTCCACGTTGTTATGCCATATTCCCTGAAGATTAGCCGGCAAGTTTCCCGGACGTGAAGAAGCAATCAGCAAATAGCGTCCAAACTGGTAATACAGACTTTCCAAACCAAAATCGGGCGCTCCCTTTCTATAGCGTTTCAAGCGTTCCGGAGTAGGCAGTTTATCCCATTCGGCCTCTACAGCCGGATTCAAAGAAAACGAAACCCGGTCGAACAAAGCCGCATAATCGTTGTAATGCGACTGAAGCAACTGTGCGTAACTTTTACTTTCAGCCTGCTTCATCCATGCTGAAGTCGTCTTTAAAGGCTGGACTCCCACATAAGCTTTGGCATTCGAGAAATCAGGGTCAAAATTCATTTTATAGTCCGTATCTGCCGATACTAGAAACATTACTTCGTCTGCTCCGGAAACATTCAGTTTGCCATCCTTGTTCTGAAGCTTTCCTCCTTGTACAAGAGCACGGATACGTACAGCATACTGCATATCATTGTTCAGCAAGCGACCTGCATACAACAAGCCATTCGAACCGTCTTTCTTGAAACTTCCTTTCATCAACGGATTCGGTGTGTAAGAGAACTGCAGATTCTGCATACCCTTTTTATCAGCCGTAAAGCGGATTACCATTACCTGATCGGGGTAAGAGATAAAATATGAGCGTTTATAATGCACATCACCGGCACAGAAAGAGACAGTAGCCAAAGCCGAATCCAAAGATAACGCACGTTCGTACTGCTGAACATCTTTATCCTCGATACCTGTTTTTATACGAAATTCACCTGCCGTAGTAAAGCTGCCAAAGCGGAACGGTTCTTCATCGGTTGCTCCATAAGGTACTACACTATTAAAATTATCCTGTGTCAGACGGGTCGCTTTTTCCTGATCTCCATCAATAAAGGCCTGACGGATTTCTTTCAAAACTCCGGCCGATTCTTTATTGACATCCCAATAATACTGAGGGCCTTTAGCTGTATTAGGACCTCCCCTCCATAAACTCTTCTCATTAAAAGTCAGACGCTCGGTAGACACTACTCCCATCACATTGGCTCCAAGGCTACCATTTCCGATAGGCAAAGACTGAGTTTCCCATGCAGGCTCTGCATTCGTACCTTCACCAGCCCGTTCTACGACCGATGCCTTGTCCCATGCAAAAGTTTCCACTATGGGATTTGGTCTGTCGAACCACACCCGCAAACTCCTGTTATCAGAAGCTACTGCGTCCAGCCCCAATAGAGATAATAAAGCCAGACATGACAATGTTTTCTTCATATAATAATAAATTAAATTATAGGGCAAAAATAAGAAAAGTTTGGAAACAATCCTCAGTACATCTGAACAAAAGAGTCGTTGGACTTCTATTTTGAATAATTAAATATATTTCTAAATTTGCATACCAGTATATAAACATAAGACAACATGATAAAAGAATTTACCAACTGGCTCTTTAACCCACAGCATGCAACATGGGCCATCGAATGGCTCTCACTGGCAGGAATAGCCCTATTGTCCTACCTGACCACAAAAATCTTCAAGCATCTAATCATCCCCATTATTCAAAAAATAACCTCAAAAACCAAAGCAACTTGGGATGACTACATCTTCAATGAGAAAATGTTGAAACATTTTTGTTACATGGTCCCTCCCATTGTGTGGTATATTCTGCTGCCATTTGTTCTCACAGATTCGCCTTACCTGTTGCACCTGCTTCTGAAAGCCTCTCTCATTGCACTGGTAATCGCCTCACTCCAACTTATCAACACCTTCTTGTTTACAATACACGAAATTACCAGTGAGCATGAATCTTTAAAGAACAGGCCTCTGAAAGGTATCTACCAGATGATAAACCTGGTATCCATATTCATTGGAATCATTATCATCATCAGTATTCTGATAGACAAGAATGCAGGAAGCATACTGGCCGGACTTGGTGCATCGGCCGCTATCCTGATGTTGATTTTCAAAGACAGTATTTTAGGACTTGTAGCAGGTGTACAATTATCGGCCAACGACATGCTCCGGCCGGGAGACTGGATTACTATGAGTAAATATGGAGCAGACGGAACGGTTATCGAAGTTTCTCTGACTACAGTGAAAGTGCAGAACTTTGACAAAACCATTACTACAATTCCGCCTTATATTCTGGTAAGCGATTCTTTTCAGAACTGGCGGGGCATGCAGGAAAGCAAAGGCAGGCGCATCAAAAGATCAATCAACATTGACCTTACTTCCATCCGGTTATATACTCCTGATGAACTGGAAAGAATAGAAAAAGCGGGATTGCTTGAAGGCATCAAATACGACAAAGAAAAACCGGTTGTCAACTTGTACCTGCTCCGTCAGTATATACTCAACTATCTGAAAAACCATAAACGTATCCATAAGACATACGCCCTACTGGTACGACAGATGCAACCGACCCCGGAAGGACTTCCGCTAGAGATATATTGCTTTACAGATACACCTGTATGGCCCGAATACGAAGCTATCCAAAGCGAAATTTTCGATTATATCTTGGCTATTATTCCGATGTTTGGCTTGCGTGTATACCAACGGCCAGCCGGAAGTGACTTGAATAGTATTCCCAGAGTCTGACCTTTCTATAAAAGTCCGGTAATACGCATCAAGATTTTTAGCCTTGTCGTTTTAGTTTATCTTTTGTGAGATAAATGTTTGTTATAAGCGTAATCAATGTTTATCATAAGAGAGACGCAGATTTCTCTCAATAATGTCCAAGCAAAAAGAAACTGGAGTTTTTTTCAAGAGTTATAACACACAAAAGGCCGCTTCCCTTTTTCCGGAGAAGCGGCCTTTTATCATTATACGTTTTATGCCTTTATTAAATTCCCGATGCAATAAACTGGATAAATAAAATCAGAAATACCATAGCTATCGGATAAACTGTAGCATAAGCTACACCCGGTATATTACTGTCTACCATCGAATCGGCTGCAGCCAAACCTGGGGTACTGGTCATACCTCCTGTAATGGTTCCAAGCAAATCGAGCAAACTGATTTTAAACACCAGTCTTCCTACAAGTGTAGCAATCAACATAGGAACCATCGTAATGGCAGCTCCCACACCAAACATAAGCAAACCGCTTTCCTGGAATGTAGCCACCAATGTTTTTCCTGCAGAAGTTCCTACTTCGGCCAAGAAAAGCAACAATCCTAACTGACGGAGCAGCTGATTGGCCGGACCTGACATAGACCACAAGATAGGACCTGTTTTACCCACCGCACTTAACAGCAAGGCTACAATCAGTACACCTCCTGTCAATCCCGGAGAGAAAGACACGTTTTCACTGAATGAAATATTCAGTTTTCCAAACAAGACACCCAGTACAATACCCATTGCTATCGGGAAGAAATCTGTATCCGAGAGCTTCTTTTCGTCATTACCCAGCATCTGTGCGATTGTCTTGATACCATCTTTTTCGCCTACAATAATTAACTTGTCACCAAACTTCAATTCAAAATCCGGTGAAGGAGAAAGGTCGATACCGCTTCGACGAATACGTGTTACAGCACAGCCAAAATTCTGCATAAAATTCAAATCGCCTATCTGCTTGCCAATCATATCTTTCTTTGTAAGCAGCAATGAAGCGGTTTCCTGTGAATAAGCCAAAGGCAACTCACCTTCCAGGCGTTCGCCCATCAGTACAGTCAGCTGTTTCAAAGACTCTTCGCTACCTACGGCCTGAATAAAGTCACCTTCGTTCAGGACACTTTTTGCTGTAGGAATCACAATAGAATCTTCGTGCTTCAGACGAGAAACAACCGCTCCCGTCATGGCACGGATGTTTATTTCGGCAAGCGACTTTCCAAACACCACCGCATTGGTTACTTTGTAGGTACAAGTTTTCAGCTCAGGAAATTTTCCACGTCTTTCCTTTTCAAGACGTCTGGCTTCCTGGTCCAAATCAACCCGCATGATTTTGGGCAGCAGTTTTACAAACAGGATAACTCCAATTACTCCAAAAGGATAAGCAATACCATACGCAATGGAAGCCAAAGGAGAACCGGTACTATCGATGGCTACTGCAAGACCCGGCGTACTGGTCAATGCCCCGGCAATCAGACCGACAACGCTAGGTGTATCAATATCGCACAGATACTTCAGTCCTACAGCCGTAAGGCAGGCCGAACTGATAATCAGCAGTGTAATCAGAATCAAGGTTTTGCCCTTACTCCGAAACGAATCAAAAAAACCGGGACCAGCCTGCAATCCAATGGTAAAGATAAACAGTACCAGACCGAAATTTCCAAGCGATTTAGGTATAAAGACTCCTAAATGGCCAAAAAACAGAGCGATAAAAATAACCGCTGAAACATCTAGAGACAAACCACAGATTTTGATTCGCCCCAACATAAACCCTAATGCAACAATCAGAAAAATTGAGAAATAGGGAGATTGTAACAGTTCTAAGAACATATTGCAAATAAAAAATTAAAGAATGAATGAATAATTAGCATTCCAAAGATAATAATCTATTTACAATTATTGCACATAGTACAGCTCTTTTAACAGTTTACTACCATTAATCTCTCAGTTTACAGATGTATTCATACAGATTCCGATAAAACTTATGCCGTGTCAAAGTAGAAACATCACCCAAAATGATTAATTTCATCCTTGCACGCGTAATGGCAACGTTCATTCTTCGCAAGTCATTCAAAAAGCCAATTTGTCCGTCTTCGTTGGCACGCACCAGGCTGATTAGAATCACATCTCGTTCCTGTCCTTGAAAACCGTCGACGGTATTTACGGTAATACTACTCCGGAAAGGTTTGAAAAACGAATCTTTTTTGATAAGCTGACGCAGGTATTGCACCTGTGCCTTATAAGGCGATATCAAACCGATATCGATTCTTTCTTCCAGAAAACGTTCTTTACCAATTTTCCCGATATACTCTTTCAGTTGGGAAATAGAAAGTTCTGCTTCCGGCTTGTTGATACGCCCGTAGTTTTCGCCGACAAACTCTTCATTGCAATCCAAGGATTCTGTATTCACCCACTCTATCGGAGTATCAAAGTCCAGAATGCTACGGTATTTCACTTCGGGAGCCGACTCCAGTGCACCTCCATAAAACCAGTCGGAGGAGAAACGCATGATTTCCTCATTCATCCGATACTGTAACTTCAGCAACGAAACAGCTTCGGGTTTGTTCTGTACCACACGCTGCATCAGTGTAGCAGCCAGTCCGGCATTAGCCGCTTGCGGACATTTCACGGTGGGAGGCAACTGGCAATGGTCGCCTGCAAAAATAACCCTGTCGGCTTTCTGAATCGGAATCCAGCACGCAGGTTCGAGTGCCTGGGCAGCCTCATCAATGAAAAGTGTTCCAAAGCGCTGCCCCATCAGCAAACGGCTGGCACTGCCGACCAGCGTACAGGCTATGACACGGGCATCGGCAAATAAAGCAGCATTGATTCGTATCTCCAGTTCGGCAGCTCTGTCCTTCAGCGAATTAATCTTTGTCCTTACATCCTCTTTGCGGGATTCTTTTCGCAGCCTGCCATACAACTCACGGATAACCTTGCGAATTCCCCACAGTTGCGGATAATCCGGATGGGCTTCAAAACGGCGCTCATAGGTAAAGGAAAGCATCTTGTCGTTTACCCTGCTGGGATTTCCTATACGCAATACACTCACTCCTCTATCTACAAGTTTCTCACTAATCCAATCGACAGCCATATTGCTCTGTGCACACACCAAGACCTGGTTTTCACGATGCAAGGTTTCATAAATAGCTTCAACCAGTGTTGTAGTTTTACCGGTGCCGGGAGGGCCATGCACAATAGCCACATCCTTGGCATGCAAAACTTTATTTACAGCTTCTTCCTGTGTACGGTTAAGCCATGGAAAGCGAACCGGCTGAAATGAAAATTCCGAAATCGGCTGTACGCCATGAAATATTTCACGAAGTTCTTCCAACCGATTATTCTTGGCAGACAAGACTTGCTTCAAAGCATCAAACATCAGTTTGTAGCTGGTTTCATCGAAATACAATTGTACTCCCAACACATCTCTGTTTTGCAGTTCCAACAATGCATCCATATTGGGCAGAACAACCACCATCCGGTCTTCGTCCACATAACTTACCGTAGCCACAAAATTCAGATAATGCAGTTTCCCCGAAAAATCCTGTGAGAAAAAACATACCGGACGACCGTATTCAAACAAATGCTCGATTTCCTTATCCTCACGCCGTTCTACTTCGACCACCAGCTGATTCAAAGCATTATAATAACTTCGGCCCAAATTAAGAGGATACCAGCACATGCCACGCTTGATTTTCCTCCCTACCCCCATCAGTTCGGCCTGCTGCTTGAATTGCTCTTTCTCATACTCGTACTCCATTTTAAGCAATTCATACTGACGCTGCAGATACAGCACTGACGACACGATCTTACTGTTATTCTCTTTCATCTGTTTGTCCTTTTTGTTCCATCAAAACTTGTGCGCGCGACTTGCTTTGGGTTACCAGATATACTCCTGAAAAAATCAACAATGCAGCCAGTCCCTTTACCCATCCGAATGTTGCAAGTCCCATCACTACCGCTACGCTAGAACCAACGACCGGTTGCATATAATTATACATACTTACTACCGTAGGACGTAATGTTTTCTGCCCTATCAGCATCAGAATATAAGCCAGATAGGTTCCAAACAAAATGACATAGCCTACCTCCAGCCATACAGTCCACGAATATGCAAAGAAATCCATTGTCGAAAAATCAGCATACGAAAATGGGATAAAGCAGATTGCAGCATACGTAAACATCCATTTCATTAAGGTAAATACATTGTATCGGGCTATCAGTTGCTTAAAGATGGTCAGATAACAGGCAAAACTCACTTGAGCTGCCACACAAAGTGCATCGCCCCAGATATTTCCCTCATGCGCCGTTCCGTTCCTACTGCTCATTATCAGCACCAAAGCGCCTGCTGAACCGAGAAAAATACCTGAAACTTTTAACGGTGTTACGGGTTCTTTCAAGAAAAGTGCAGCCAACACCATCGTTACAATCGGCATAGTTGTAGTCACAATGGATGCATTTACCGGAGAAGTGAGCGATAACCCGAAGGTAAAACATCCCTGATTACACACAATTCCCAGCAATGAGGCAAAAAACAACAATAACAAATCACGACTGGATACATGCTCTTGTTTCAAAAATAGCGAAGTAATCCAGAAACAAACAGCCCCGCCTATCATACGCATATTAGCCAGTGCCAATCCGCTGATACCTGCCTCCATGGCAGCCTTACCAACAGGCGACATCAATCCCCACATGCTGGCCGCAGCCAACAAGGATAAATGTGCCCTTACATTTTTTAAATCCATCTCTCTCTTCAGTTTAAAATCTCGCAGTTACTTTACACTTGAAAATGTGCATGCAAAGGTACAAGGAATGAAAAAAAGAACCAGCAATTCATTTGATTAATTCCTATGAAATTCCTATATTTGTTTTGCAGAAAAAAATATCGCCATGAAAAAACAAGCCGATTACATAAAAAGAATCGTGATTAAAGGTTTGTGGGGCCGAAAGAATATATTATGGGACCTGCATCCCGATGTAAATATTCTGAGTGGAGTTAACGGAATCGGTAAAAGTACCATCCTAAACAAATCTGTTATCTCTCTGGGAGCGCTTGAAGGAGGCTCTCTGAGCAACGGAGTAGCTCCCGGTGTGTCCTTTATTTTCTATCCGGAAGACGCAACTTACATCCACTTTGATGCCATACGCAGTTTTGACCGTCCTTTACTGAATGCCAGCCTGCTTGAAAAGATAGGCAACCAGCAAGTAAAGACAGAACTCGACTGGCAAATCTACCAGCTGCAAAGACGTTATCTGGATTATCAGGTAAACATTGGGAACCGCATTATAGAACTGCTTACCAGCGGAAACCCGGAAGACCAGCTAAAGGCTGCCGGCATATCGGCTCCCAAAACCAGATTCCAGGATTTGATGGATGAACTTTTCAGCGAAACCGGAAAGTCCATCATCCGTAAAAGCAATGAAATTCAGTTTGTTCAGGACGGGGATATTCTGACTCCTTATCAGCTTTCTTCGGGCGAAAAACAGATGCTGGTAATCCTTCTTACCGTGCTGGTTCAGGATAACGAGCACTGTACGCTTTTCATGGATGAACCCGAAATATCTCTCCATGTAGAATGGCAGCAGAAACTGATTTCACTTATCAGAAAACTGAATCCTAACGTACAAATCGTACTGACCACTCACTCTCCGGCCGTTATCATGAACGGATGGGTAGACAGTGTGACAGAAGTATCGGATATTACAACCAAATAAATTGAAAAGCCATGGGAAAAAGACTTACCGAAAACCTTTCTTCCCTGTATATCGGCGCAGCTAATAGTCTGAAACCCAAACGGGCAAGAAGAAAAATCGTAGCATACGTAGAGAGTTATGACGACATTTCTTTCTGGCGGTCTCTCTTGTCGGAATACGAAGATGAGACGCGCTACTTCGAAGTAATGCTTCCATCCAATAATTCTCTGGCAAAAGGAAAGAAAACAGTACTGATGAATCAGCTGGGAAACCAGCTAGGAGAGAATATGATTGCCTGTGTGGACAGCGACTATGACTATCTGCTACAAGGAAGGACCAATACATCCAAATATATCAACAATAACCCTTACGTACTGCAAACTTATGCCTATGCCATAGAAAACTACCATTGCTATGCGGAAGGGTTGCACGAAGTGTGTGTCACCGCAACACTGAACGACCACATGCTGATAGACTTCCCTGCATTTATGAAACTGTATTCACAGATAGCCTATCCATTGTTTATATGGTCCGTATGGTTTTACAGAAAGCATATCTTATCGGAATTTTCATTGCTGGACTTCTGCTCGTATGTAAAAATAGAACAGGTAAGTACCAGACATCCGGAACACAGCCTTGAAGTAATGGCCAAAAAGGTAAACCGGAAACTCCATGATTTGGAAAGAAGGCATGCCAATGCAATTCCCGAGATTGAAGCAATGAAAAAGGAATTCAAAACCTTGGGGGTATATCCGGAGAACACCTATTTATTTATACAAGGACACCACATTATGGATAACGTCGTAATGCGTCTGCTGGTTCCAGTATGTACTGTGCTTCGCCGTGAACGGGAACAGCAGATACACGATCTGGCACTGCATGACATGCAACTGCACAACGAACTGACCAGCTACCAACGCAGCCTGATAGGTGTGGATGTTGTTATCCACAAGAATACCAACTATAAGCAATCCGAGCTGTATCAGAAAATAAAAAGCGATATAGAGCGCTTCCTGAAAATCATGGAGAAAAAGAAAATACAAAAATAAACGACAACAAAAAAATGCCCATTACTAATTCTGTTTTCGAATGAGTAATGGGCATTTGTTATTACATCAATCCATCCAGCTTCAGCTCATCACTTTTCCGGTAACCGGAACTGGTGAACATGGCTACAAGCTCGCCCGACTCATCTGTCAAGCGTACTTCTACAAAAGGTACCTTCCGGTGATTGAATACTTCTACAGCCTCTGCATACACATAGCCTTTCGTTACGGCACGCAAAAAAGTAATGTTTGCATTCAACGACAAGGTCAGATTGGAACGGCTGTTTGCAACCGCAGCAAAAGCCAAGTCAGCCAATGTAAACAATGCACCTCCCTGACATACTCCTCCACCATTCAAATGGTTTGAAGTTACCAGCATCCTGGCTTTCGCATATCCGGGCTGGATTTCCAGCAGTTCTGCTCCTGCCTGAACGGCAAAACGGTCGTTGCCTAATAACTCTTTTAATGTTCCCATACGCTTAAGCTATCGTTACCATCGTTGCACCGAAACCATATTCACGGAATGAAGCATCCTGACTTTGGTATGTTTTATATTTCCGCTTCAGTTCATCCAGAATGGCTTTACGCAATACGCCATCTCCTTTTCCATGAATAAACACGATTTTCTGTCCCCGCTTACCTTTAAACTCTTCCAGTGTCTTACGGAATACATCCAACTGATAATTCAGCATTTCGGCATTACTCATGCCTGTAGTATCATCCAGCAATTCGTGGATATGCAAGTCTACTTCCAGTATATTGTTCTTCATCTGCCGTTGCTGCTTGCGCTGAATCTTGGCAGGCAGTTCATCCTGATTCTTTTTCAATAAAGCTTCCTTGATATCATCGGCCGAAGCAAAAAACTCCTTTGATACTTCATCGTCTCTCACAATATCATAAACCAATGAAGGCACTTCGAAGAAATCACTTGCCTGGAAAGTATGCAGCTTATAGAATTTAACGGTATCAATGCGCAATTCCTTGCATACGGCAGGTTTCAGCAAGAAAGTCCGGTCATCCTTATAGGCCATCAGCTGCACAGCTACATGTTCCAATTCATTCAATGCACTTTTTTCGAATTCTTCCAGATGCATTTTCATGTTAGGCTTTACTGTTCCCCGACTTCTTAAAGACCAGCTTTTACCCACTGCCGAAAGATATACATAGTCAATAAAATAGTTGCTGTCGTTTATCAGATAAGCATCGAAGGCTGTCGATGAAATAGCCTTTATATCCTGCGGAACAAAAGCCAGATAAACATTCAGAATATCATTCCCCCGAATCTCAGGTGCCCTGTAAGTAATCGGCTTTTCTTCTTCCGGTTCTTCATCCACGATTTCCGGTTCCGGCTTCTTCACACTTTTCAAGGGTATATTATAATCATCCGTCTGAATTACCACACATTCCCTAATCAGCATGGGTATTTCAAACCCGTCTTCACCTTCCACCAAAGCTACATCTTTTCCTTGAAATCCTCTGACAATACCTCCTCCTACTTCACTGAGGAAACGAACTTTATCACCTATTTTCATGATTATTCTTTTTTTGTTTAAGCAAATGTAACTACTTTTGTCAAGATAAAGAAAAAAAAGCGATGGAAGATACAAAGCATATCAAAATAAACGATTACAATTATCCGCTGCCTGATGAACGGATTGCCAAATTTCCTCTTGCACAGCGAGACCAGTCGAAACTGCTGATTTACAATCAGGGAGCAGTAAGCGAATCGGTATTTCACCGATTGCCCGATTACATAGAACCCGGTACACTGATGATTTTCAACAATACCAAAGTCATTCAGGCCCGTCTGCACTTCAGAAAAGAAACCGGGGCTTTGATTGAAATTTTCTGTCTGGAACCTATCCAGCCCAACGACTATGTACTGAACTTCCAGCAAACCCGTCACAGCGCATGGCTATGCATGGTAGGCAATCTGAAAAAATGGAAAGAAGGTGCACTGACCAAAGAAATGGAAGTGAAAGGACATACCATCCGGCTCACTGCTACGCGAGGTGAAAACAGAGGTACCAGCCACTGGATTGACTTTACATGGGATAATGAGCAAATCACCTTTGCAGATATTCTGGAAGTTTTCGGCGAATTGCCCATCCCTCCTTACTTGAACAGAGAAACGCAGGAAAGTGACAAGAAAACCTATCAGACGGTGTACTCCAAGATAAAAGGCTCTGTAGCAGCTCCTACTGCGGGACTGCATTTCACAGAAACAGTGCTTGACAATCTCCGAAATAAAGGAGTCGACCTTGAAGAAGTGACCCTACATGTAGGTGCAGGAACTTTCAAGCCGGTAAAAAGTGAAGAAATAGAAGGACATGAAATGCATACCGAATATATTTCGGTTCACCGTCAGACCATCGAAAAGCTGCTGGCACATCCGGGTAAGGTACTTGCCGTAGGTACAACTTCCGTGCGTACACTGGAAAGTCTTTATTATATCGGCACTACCCTGCTGGCACATCCCGATGCCAGTCAGGAAGAACTTCACGTTCGCCAATGGACACCTTACGAGCTGAAAGATGAACCTGACGCAACGACTGCTCTTACCGCTATTTTGGAGTATATGCAACGCAACCAACTGGATGCCCTGCACACCAGTACGCAGATTATCATTGCTCCAGGTTATACCTATAAAATAGTCAACAGAATTATAACCAACTTCCACCAGCCTCAAAGTACCCTCCTATTGCTGGTTTCGGCCTTCGTAAAGGGAGACTGGCGGAAAATTTACGATTATGCCCTGGCTCACGACTTCCGTTTCTTGAGCTATGGCGATTCATCACTGCTGATTCCTTAAAATTGACAAGTAATGAAAGATAACAACGAAGAAATGTTTCCAGTTGTAGATGAAGACGGCAACATCACCGGAGCTGCAACTCGTGGCGAATGTCACAATGGCAGCAAGCTATTGCACCCAGTCGTTCATCTTCACGTGTTCAACAGCAAAGGCGAGCTTTACCTTCAGAAACGCCCCGACTGGAAAGACATACAACCAGGCAAATGGGATACTGCCGTAGGAGGCCACATTGATTTGGGCGAGAGTGTTGAGATAGCATTAAAGCGCGAGGTGCAGGAAGAACTGGGCATTACCGAATTCGAGCCTCAGCGCCTGACGCACTATGTTTTCGAATCCGATCGAGAGAAAGAGCTGGTATTCACCCATAAAACAATTTACGACGGAGAAATCTCTCCCAGTGAAGAAGTGGCAGAAGGACGCTTTTGGCGTATAGAGGATATTAAAGCAAACTTAGGAAAAGATGTTTTCACCCCCAACTTTGAAAACGAATTTCAGAAAGTCCTCATAAAGAATATTCAAACAAACGAAAATTAAAACACCCTTTAAAAGTCGATAAGCCTAATTTTTTGATATAAATCAAGAGTTAGGCTTTTTTTAGTAAATTCTGCATTCCAATAGAATAACCAATCCATTTAAGCTGTAATTTTGTGTCGTAAAACATAATATCACAAGGAAGATGATTAAAAAAATGAAAAATTTCTTTGTCAGAACTCTCCAGCGCATGGGAGAAAACGAAATCCAGGCGTGGAAACTAAACGACAAATAAATGAACAGAATACGAATACAGCTGTTTTAAGTATTCTAAGGAAAAAAAGAAAAAGCAATGAAAATGGAGAAAAGGCTGCCCGACAAAACTATGTCAAGCAGCCTTTGTTGTTTTAGTAGCATACCTTATCATCCTTCTGTTCCCAATTTTGGAAAGCCTTGATAGCTTCATTGCCTAATAAATGCTCCGATGGCAGTTTCCGGTCTTCGAGCTTTAAATCCAATTCCTCATAAATAAAAGCATCATCAAACCCGATGGCAGCAGCATCATGCTTGGTATTTCCATAATAAATACGGTCCAGATGTGCCCAATAAATCGCCCCAAGACACATAGGACAAGGCTCACAAGAAGTATAAATCTCACAACCACTCAAATCAAACGTTCCCAATGCTTTAGCTGCTGCCCTGATGGCACTTACCTCGGCATGGGCAGTCGGGTCACAATTCGAAGTTACCCGATTCACTCCTGTTGCTATAATTTCACCATTACGGGCAATGACAGCCCCAAAAGGCCCTCCACCTGCTGCTACATTCTCAATAGAAAGCTCAATGGCTTTTCGCATCAAATCTTCTTTTGTCATAATCAAAAACAATAAAATCCAATATGCAAATATAAAGTTTCCGCCCTAAAAAACAAGTTTAACCATCTTAATTAAACTATACACAAAAAAAGTCCTCCATACTTTTCAGTACAGAGGACTTTTCTATGATTGCTTATGAAGCAGACATTACATCATGCCGCCCATACCGCCCATTCCCGGAGCAGCCATCGGCATTTCAGGTTTGTCTTCTTTCTTTTCTACAATTACACATTCAGTAGTAAGGAACATACCAGCAATAGAAGCAGCGTTTTCCAATGCTACACGAGTAACTTTAGCTGGGTCTACTACACCGGCTGCATGCAAGTGTTCGTAAACATCAGTACGAGCATTGTAACCGAAGTCACCTTCGCCTTCACGTACTTTCTGTACCACTACAGCACCTTCTTTACCCGCATTAGCTACAATCTGACGAAGCGGTTCTTCGATAGCACGCTTGATGATTTCGATACCAGTAGTTTCGTCAGCGTTGTCACCTTTCATACCTTCCAAAGCATCGATGGCACGGATGTAAGTTACACCACCACCCGGTACGATACCTTCTTCGA
>CAJKDC010000065.1 GCA_905198575.1 uncultured Bacteroides sp.
GGTACTGCTGATTTGTGGGAGAGTAGGTAGTCGCCGTTTTAGTCAGGGCCCTCAGTATCGATAGATGCTGGGGGCTTTTTTTAATCTATTACTTAATATCTAAATTTAATGCTATGCTGAAAAATTTATTATTGGCTGGAGTTGCGTTGCTCGCTTTTTCTCCGGCTTTTACACAAATTACACAACGGGAACGTCCTGTGGAGTGGAAGCAGCTGGTAGAAGGAGGTCGTTTTATGGATCGTTTCCTCCCTATGCAAAAAGGAAAGCTGGAACGTGCAGCTTGGGGAGCTGACAGTGTACGTTTACGTTATGTAGACAATGGAATTGAGGTAGACTCACTTTCATTTTGGGGAGGAAACATCGTAGTCGATTCCGACAGTGTATATCATATGTTTGTTTGTTGTTGGCCAGAAAATTCTTCTAAGGGGCATATGGCATGGCCGAATTCTGTAGTATATCATGCAGTGGGTGAGAACCCTCAAGGCCCCTATACCTTAAAAGAACGAATTGGTAAAGGGCATAATCCTGAGATTTTTCGTTTAAAGGACGGACGTTATGTAATCTACGTTATAGACGGCTGTTATCTTTCTTCTTCATTAAATGGTCCTTGGGTGTATTCTAAATTGCGTTTTGAGGATCGGGGACGCCGTATCATCGAAGGATTATCTAATTTGACTTTTGCGGCCCGTCAGGATGGCTCGCAGTTAATGGTCTGTAGGGGAGGAGGTGTTTGGATAAGCCGTACGGGTTTATCACCTTACATGCAAATTACTGACAAGCGGGTTTATCTACCTGTAGCCGGTGAATTTGAAGATCCTGTTGTCTGGAGAGATCATTTGCAGTATCATCTGATTGTGAACGACTGGCTGGGACGTATTGCATTTTATCTTCGCTCGAAAGACGGTGTCAATTGGGTAACTGAGCCTGGTGAAGCCTATATGCCTGGAATCGCACGGCATGAAGACGGGCATCAGGAACATTGGTTTAAGTATGAGCGGCCGAAAGTACTGCAAGATGAATATGGACGTGCCGTCCAGATGAATTTTGCTGTGATAGATACGATTAAGTGGGAAGATCATCCTAATGATACTCACAGTTCCAAAAACATTTGTATTCCTTTGAACAAGGGATTATTATTGTCTGTAGAAAATACGATTCCTATAACTTCTGCCACTCCTTCGATTGATGTACGCATAAAAGGAGAGGCGGATTTTAATCCTAATACAGACCTTGACCTTTCCAGTTTGCGCTTTGGAGCTTATACAGAAGTAAACTTTGGTCGTGGTGCCCGTGTGGTAGCTTCCCGTAACTCAGGTAATGATTTGATTGTTACTTTTGAAGGGAAGAACAGCGGTATTACCCCCGACGAATTTGCGCCGAAACTGATAGGTCGTACGCGGAAAGGAAAATTGATATATGGCTATGCATCGCTTCCTTATATAAATTATACTCCGGATATTTTATCTGCCAGTTATCCGGTTTGTGCAACTGAAAAAGGAAAAGAAGTCTGGGAGATGCAGGTACGTAATTTGGGACTTTCAGACTCGCCCAACACACAAGTCCGCCTTCTTCAGGATGATTGTGTACTTGCCGAAGGATGGGTGAAAACATTGTCTCCTTATGAGGAAACTTTCTTGCAGTTACCTGTCTGCAATAAACATTTTGATATATCCAAGCCCCTTCAGATTCTGTTCTTACGTGACGGAAAGGAGATTAGGAAAGAAACGCTTACTACTGATCAGGTATAAAAAAAGTGGAAGCGAAAGCTTCCACTTTTTTTATACCTGATCAGTAAAATTTCTATTAATGAATCATGGTATTGGTTCCAGGAACAATTACTCCCTTTGAAAGAACGCAACGTACGTTGATATCTCTATCCATAATAACGATGTCTGCATCTTTTCCTTTCTGCAGAGAACCTTTCTTGTCACTGATACCAATCAGATTTGCCGGAGTTTCGGATGCCATACGTACTGCATCTGCCAATGGAATACCTGCTTTATTTACCATTGTGCGAACCAGCGTATCCATAGTGGCAAGACTTCCTGCCAGTGAAGAATGATCGGCCAGCTTGCATACACCGTTTTCGATGATATAACGTGGGTCGTCAATTTCTTTGCCTTCGTTGGCTGCATATTTTAAAGCATCGGTAACCAGGCAAGTCTGTTCTACTCCTTTCAGCTTGTAAATCAGCTTCAGGATAGTAGCCGGAAGGTGAATGCCGTCGGCTATTACTTCTACACTCATACCGTCTGTCAGATAAACACTTTCTACAGTACCTTCGTATTTGTATTCGCGGCGTTTATGGAATCCAGGCATGGCATTGTAAAAATGTGCTGCATGTGTAAATCCAGAATTGAAAGCAGCTTTAATTTCATCGTATTCAGCTTCTGTATGTGTAACAGCTGTAAGGATGCCTCTGCTTGAAGTGTATTTACCGAAATCGTGTCCGCCAGGAAGTTCTGGGCTGATATCCCAACGTTTGATACAGTTTGTACGTTCCAACAAAGGAATGTATTCGGCTGGGTCTGGATCTTTAAGAAATTCTTTCCACTGTTCACCTGCCATTTTACGATTTAAATATGGACCTTCGATGTGTAATCCTTGCAATACATTTGAGTTTTCAGCTTTGAGCTTTTCGCACACATCAACAGCTTTACCGATGGTCTCGAATGAAGAAGACGACAGGGTAGGAAAGATAGAAGTTGCTCCGTGTTTGAGGTGAGCTTCCATAGCTCCTTTGAAAGCTTCTTCTGTAGCTTCGGTAAAATCATATCCACCTCCACCGTGTGAGTGCATGCTGACAAACCCTGGCAGGATGTACATACCTTTAGCATCTATAACTTTAGCACCAATCACAGCAAGATCGCTATTGGTGACCTCCAGAATCACTCCGTCACTAATCAGTAATGATCCTTCTTTAAGCCATCCTTGTGGAGTAAGGATATGGCCATTTATAATTTGAGTTAACATAGAATTTATTCTAAATGTGAATTAAAAAAGTTTGTTGGTACCTTCTACCAGTTTACCCATAGCCCATACAGCTCTAACGTTCAGGTCTCTGTCGAGAGCAATGATATCGGCATCTTTGCCTTTTTCGAGCGTACCTTTGCGGTCGAGTACTCCCATGATTCGGGCAGGTGTTTCGGAAGCCATACGTACAGCATCTTCTAAAGGTATTTCTGCTTTCTGTACCATTGTACGGATCAATCGGTCCATTGTAGCGATACTTCCAGCCAAAGCTGAGCGGTCGGCCAATTTGCAGACACCATCTTCGATGATGACACGTGGGTCGAATGCTACCTGGCTGTCGCTGGCTGCACAGGCTAAAGCATCTGTAATAAGAGCGGTACGCTCTACTCCTTTAATTTTATGTACCAGTCTCAAGATGGTAGGAGGAACATGGATACCGTCAGCTACTACTTCTACGGTCATATCATCAATCAGGTAAATACTTTCTACAGTACCTTCATATTTATATTCACGGCGTTTGTGGAATCCAGGCATGGCATTGTAGAAGTGTGTAGCATGCGTATATCCGGCTTCGTATCCAGTCTGGATATCTTCAAATTCGGCTTGCGTATGTCCTACAGCAGCTAGAACACCTTTAGAAGTGATATATTTAGCAAATTGCATAGCTCCCGGAAGTTCTGGAGCTGCATCCCAACGTTTGATACAGTGAGTTTCTTCCAAAAGCGGAATATATTCTTCTGGATCTGGGTTCTTGATATTTTCAGGCATCTGTCCACCAGCCATTTTCATATTGAAATAATGGCCCTCCAAGTGTAATCCCAAAACCGGACTGTCGGGTTCTGCCATTAATTTTTCCGTTGTAGCAGCTGCTGCACGGATCATTGGAATCGTAGAAGAGGATAGGGTAGGGAAAATACTTGTAGTACCATGTTGCATGTGGCTGGCAATTGCTGCCCGGAAAGCTTCTTCCGAGCCTTCCATGAAGTCACGTCCGCCACCGCCATGCACATGTATTTCGACACCTCCCGGTACAATATACATACCTTTGGCATCAATAAGCTGAGCACCGACAATAGCCAAGTCGCAGTTTGTTACTTCTAGAATTTTGTTATCTCTGATCAACACAGAGCCATCCTTCAACCATCCTTGTGGTGTCAGGATCCGGGCATTTATAATCTGGGTTAACATGGTAAAATAAGTTGTTTTATAAAATAGGTTTTAGTTTGAATTTCAGTTTTTCTTTAGAACCCCTTAGCAAGAGTTTTCTTTATTTGTTAAATATTTTACTACAAAAATACAACAAATATATGGTACATAGGGTAGTGATGTAGGAATAATTTCTATTAAAATAAAAAGAAAGCTAAAAATAAAGGTGGTTTTTAGAACCTTGAATCGGGCATATTTGTATAAAGAATAAAAAAAAAGCTCCAATAGTAGATTAAATGAATTATTATTTGTATCTTTGTCGCCCAGTTTATATAGTACTACAACATTGGGAAAGCTTGATAAATATAAGATTGAACTGAAGAACATGCGTGAGAGCTCTTGTTCATACGAGTTTGAGCTTACGAATCAGTTCTTTACCGATCTGGATGCACCTGAAATTCAGAAAGGTCATTTACACTGTTCACTTACAGTAAAGAAAGGTACGGGTGTCTATACATTGAATTTCCATACAGAAGGTGTGGTGGTTGTGTTGTGTGACCGTTGCTTGGACGAGATGGAACAGTTGATAACTTCGGATGATACGTTGAAGGTAAAGCTGGGGCTTGCTTTTTCAGACGAAGATGATATTGTTATCGTACCTGAGGAGGATGGTTATATAAATGTAGCATGGTTTATCTATGAATTCATTGCACTGGCTATCCCGATGAAGCATGTTCATGCTCCTGGTAAATGTAATAAGGGTATGATGGGCAAGTTGAGCGAACACTTGCGCGTGATGGAAGGTGATGAAGATGCTGAGGATTTTACGGCAGATGACTCGTTCGTTGCTGAAATAAGTGAACGCGATGAAATAGATCCGAGATGGAATGAATTGAAGAAAATATTGAATAATAATAATTAATTGAATAAAGTTTTAGTAAAATGGCACATCCTAAAAGAAGACAATCAAAAACAAGAACTGCTAAGAGAAGAACTCACGATAAAGCAGTTGCTCCTACTTTAGCTATCTGCCCTAACTGCGGCGAATGGCATGTATATCACACAGTATGTGGAGCTTGCGGTTATTATAGAGGTAAATTAGCAATCGAAAAAGAAGCTGCTCTTTAATTGTAAAAACACGAGAGTGGCTTAATTGAACATGTTTGTATGTTTCTTAGAATAAAGCCGGAGAGCTTCGGCTCTTCCGGCTGTTTTTGTATAAAGAAACCGGCAAACTTAAATTTTGAACGATGGAAAAAATAAATGCTGTAATTACAGGAATCGGAGGATATGTTCCTGATTATGTCCTTACGAACGAGGAACTATCCAGAATGGTGGATACCAACGACGAATGGATTATGACCCGTATCGGTATTAAGGAAAGACGAATCCTGAACGAGGAGGGTCTGGGTACTTCATATATGGCTCGTAAGGCTTGCCGTCAGTTGATGCAGAAAACTGGTGTGGCTCCTGAAGAAATTAATGCAATTTTTGTTGCAACGACTACTCCTGATTATCATTTTCCATCAACGGCATCTATTCTTTGTGACAAACTGGGCTTGAAAAATGCATTTGCATTTGATTTGCTTGCAGCTTGTTCTGGCTTCCTATATGCCATGGAGGTGGCAGCGTCGATGATCAGTTCTGGTCGTCATAAAAAAGTGATCATTGTTGGTGCTGACAAGATGTCGTCAATGGTAAACTATTCAGACCGTGCTACTTGTCCGATTTTCGGTGACGGTGCTGCAGCCTGCTTGCTGGAAGCTACTACTGAAGATTATGGAATTATGGATTCTATCCTGCGTACAGACGGAAAGGGTCTTCCGTTCCTTCATATGAAAGCCGGTGGTTCGGTATGTCCGCCTTCTTACTTTACGGTAGACAATAAAATGCACTATCTGTATCAGGAAGGTCGTACGGTATTTAAATATGCTGTTTCGAATATGTCGAATGTTACTGCCGAAATTGCTGAACGTAACGGTTTGAGCAAGGAGAATATCGACTGGATTGTTCCGCATCAGGCTAACATGCGTATTATTGATGCTGTAGCTTCACGTCTGGAAGTTCCTATTGATAAAGTGATGGTCAACATTCAGCGTTATGGTAATACCAGTGCAGGTACCTTGCCTCTGTGTCTCTGGGATTACGAAAAACAACTGAAGAAAGGTGACAATATTATCTTCACTGCATTTGGTGCCGGATTTACATGGGGTGCTGCTTATGTGAAGTGGGGATATGATGGCAATTTGAAATAAAATCAATAACCAGATATCAAAAGAACGCATCCCGAACGATGCGTTTTTTTGTCTGTATTAAAAAATAAAGTTATGCATAAGGCAGGATTTGTGAATATCGTAGGAAACCCTAATGTGGGAAAGTCTACATTGATGAACTTATTGGTAGGAGAGCGTATCTCCATAGCCACGTTCAAGGCGCAGACAACGCGTCACCGTATCATGGGAATTCTAAATACGGATGACATGCAGATTGTTTTCTCTGATACTCCGGGGGTCTTGAAACCCAACTATAAACTTCAGGAGTCTATGCTGAATTTTTCAGAATCGGCCCTTGTGGATGCTGACATACTACTGTATGTAACCGATGTGGTGGAGAAAATCGACAAGAATGCTGAGTTTATGGAAAAGGTACGTAAGGTGCAGGTTCCTGTCTTATTGCTGATTAATAAAATAGACCTGACTAACCAGGATGAGCTGGTAAAGCTGGTAGAAGAATGGCATGAACAACTTCCTCAGGCCGAAATTATTCCGATATCAGCTGCGGCCAAGTTTAATGTAGATGCTGTAATGAAGCGTATTAAGGAATTGCTTCCAGATTCGCCTCCTTACTTTGGCAAAGATCAGTGGACTGATAAGCCTGCCCGTTTCTTTGTAACGGAGATTATTCGTGAAAAGATTCTTCTGTACTACGACAAGGAGATACCTTACTCGGTGGAAGTTGTTGTGGAACAATTTAAAGAAGAGGCCAAGAGTATCCACATTAATGCTGTGATTTACGTAGAGCGTGACTCGCAGAAAGGTATCATCATTGGAAAGCAGGGAAAAGCTTTGAAAAAAGTAGCGACCGAGGCGCGAAAAACGTTGGAGCATTTCTTCCAGAAGTCAATATTTTTAGAGACCTTTGTAAAAGTAGACAAAGACTGGAGAAGCTCTGACAAAGAATTAAAAAACTTCGGGTATCAACTGGATTGAAAATACCGACTGTGATAGCCGTTAAAACAAAAATGAAATGGGAAATTTAGTAGCAATAGTAGGCCGCCCCAATGTGGGAAAGTCTACACTGTTTAATCGTCTGACCAAGACTCGCCAGGCTATTGTAAACGAGCAGGCGGGTACGACGCGTGACCGCCAGTACGGAAAATCGGAATGGCTGGGTAAAGAGTTTTCGGTAGTGGATACCGGTGGATGGGTAGTTAACTCAGATGATATTTTCGAGGGAGAAATTCGCAAGCAGGTGGTGCTTGCTATGGATGAGGCCGACGTTATTTTGTTTGTAGTGGATGTGACCAATGGCGTGACAGACCTTGACATGGAAGTTGCCGGTATTTTACGCCGCTCGAAAACTCCGGTACTCTTGGTTGCAAATAAGACTGATAATAATGACTTGCAATACAATGCAGCCGAGTTTTATTCATTAGGTTTGGGCGATCCGTATTGTATCTCTGCACTGAGTGGTAGTGGTACAGGTGATTTGCTTGATTTGATTATTTCAAAATTCAAGAAAGAAGCTGACGAAATTCTAGATGAAGAAATACCTCGCTTTGCAGTAGTGGGCCGTCCGAATGCAGGAAAATCGTCTATTGTCAATGCGTTTATCGGTGAGGAACGTAATATTGTGACAGAGATTGCAGGTACGACGCGTGACTCTATCTATACACGATACGACAAGTTCGGATTTGATTTCTATCTGGTTGATACAGCAGGTATTCGTAAGAAGAATAAAGTGAACGAAGACTTGGAATATTACTCGGTAGTTCGTTCTATCCGTTCGATCGAAAACTCGGACGTATGTATCCTGATGCTGGATGCTACACGTGGTGTAGAAGGTCAGGACCTCAATATCTTCTCGCTGATTAACCGTAACCAGAAAGGTTTGGTAGTTGTAGTGAATAAATGGGATTTGGTACAGGAAAAGACTGATAAGGTGATGAAAACTTATGAGGAAGCTATCCGTAGCCGTTTTGCTCCGTTTACTGATTTCCCGATTATCTTTGCTTCTGCGCTGACAAAACAGCGTATTTTCAAGGTGCTTGAAGAAGCGAAGAACGTATACCGTGCACGCACGATGCGTATTCCTACTGCCCGTCTGAATGAGGAAATGCTTCCGTTGATTGAAGCTTATCCACCTCCATCAAATAAGGGTAAGTACATCAAAATTAAATACTGTACGCAGTTACCTAATACGCAAGTACCTTCATTCGTATTTTTTGCTAACTTGCCACAGTATGTGAAAGAGCCATATAAACGTTTTCTTGAAAACAAGATTCGTGAACGTTGGCCGCTTTCAGGAACTCCGATTAATATCTTTATTCGTCAGAAATAATACTTCTGCAGAAAAAGAATCAATACAAAAACGCCTCCGGCAATTCATCCAAAGGGATAATGCCGGAGGCGTTTTGTGTTGTATGTATAAAGCAACGTTTATTTTTATTTCTTGTTTTCCTCTTTTTTGACTTTCTGCAATAAATCCGATGCAAAAATAAAATTGTTGAGTCGCTCGTTGGTGGCCGAGAAGATTTCATCCTTGTTGCCTTCCCATTCCTTGTGTCCCTGATAGATGTACAGAATACTGTCGCCTATACCCAGTACGGAATTCATATCGTGGGTATTGATGATAGTGGTCATGTTATATTCTGTAGTAATATCATGAATCAGTTCGTCTATGACAAGTGATGTTTTTGGGTCCAGTCCTGAGTTTGGTTCATCGCAGAACAGATATTGTGGCTGTAGGGCGATAGCACGGGCAATGGCGACACGTTTCTGCATACCTCCACTGATTTCACCCGGATATTTGTTTTGTGCGTCAATCAGATTCACACGGTCCAGGCAGAACTGTGCTCTTTTTACACGGTCCCTGTATGTGTCGTTTGAAAACATATCGAGTGGGAACATCACATTTTCCAGTACAGAGAGCGAGTCGAACAAAGCTGCGCTTTGGAAAATCATTCCCATTTCGCGGCGGAGTGCTTTCTTCTCCTTTTTGCCCATACTGATAAAATCTCTTCCGTCGTATAGAATCTGTCCTTTTTCGGGAGTAAGCAGTCCCACGATGCATTTCATCAGTACTGTTTTACCCGAACCACTTTGTCCGATAATCAGATTGGTCTTACCGTTATCGAATGTAAAATCAATCTGGTCGAGAACCGTTTTTCCTTCAAATTCCTTATGTAATGCTTGTACTTGAATCATCCCATTAATAATTGAGTTAATAATAAGTCGGAGAACAAAATCAGTACGCTGCTAGATACTACCGAATCGGTACTGGCTTTACCTACAGCAATGGAGCCGCCTTCGACTGTATAGCCGAAATAAGCCGATACGCTGGCAATGATGAAAGCAAAGAACAGCGACTTGATAAAGCTGCACCAGATGTACCACTCAATGAAACAATACTGCAAACCGTATTCCAGGTCGGTAGCATTCATGATTCCGGCAAACCAGGCCGTACAGAAAGCTCCGATAATTCCGGCAAAAATACTGAAGATGACCAACAATGGAATCATGGTCATAAGTCCCAGGATCTTAGGTAAGATAAGATACGATGCCGAGTTGATACCCATGATTTCAAGTGCATCAATCTGTTGGGTTACTCGCATGGTACCGATTTCGGAAGCAATGTTCGAACCTACTTTTCCTGCCAGAATCAGACACATGATGGATGAAGAAAACTCCAGCAACATGATTTCGCGGGTCGTATAACCTACCACGAAACGTGGCATCCATGGACTTTCAATATTCAGTTTAATTTGGATACAGATGACTGCACCGATGAAGAAAGAAATAAGAAGGACAATACCGATGGAGTTTATACCCAGCTGTGCCATTTCATTGATATATTGTTTGACATACATCCTGAAACGTTCCGGCCTGCCGAATACGCGTCCCATTAGCATGAGGTATTTCCCGAAGTTTTGTATAGGCTTTACCATAAAAAATAATTTTGCTGCAAATTTAGTGTTTTTTGTTCTATAAATTGGAAAAGATTTCTGATTTTACGGTGAATATGCAGTTTACAGAAGATTTTTACTACTTTTGCCATAAAATATAACAATTATAATGTTGGCAGAAGATAAGATACAGCAGGAAGTTCCGTCCGGAAGGATGGTGCTGCGCACAGAAAATCTGGTGAAAAAGTACGGCAAGCGTACGGTAGTGAGCCATGTTTCCTTTGATGTGAAGCAGGGAGAGATTGTAGGGTTGCTGGGACCTAACGGAGCCGGTAAGACTACCTCCTTTTATATGACCACTGGTCTGGTAGTACCTAATGAAGGTCATATCTATCTGAATGACCTTGACATTACAAACTATCCAGTGTACAAGCGTGCTCAAAACGGAATCGGTTATTTGGCTCAGGAAGCCTCTGTATTCCGTAAGATGAGTGTGGAAGACAATATTGCATCAGTGCTGGAGCTGACCAACCGTTCGAAGGAATACCAGAAAGAAAAACTGGAAAGTCTGATTGCCGAATTCCGCTTGCAGAAGGTACGTAAGAATCTGGGCGACCAGTTGTCGGGTGGTGAGCGACGCAGAACGGAGATTGCCCGCTGTCTGGCCATCGACCCCAAATTCATTATGTTGGATGAACCGTTTGCCGGAGTAGACCCGATTGCCGTAGAAGACATCCAGCATATCGTCTGGAAACTGAAGGACAAGAATATCGGCATTCTGATTACCGACCATAATGCCTTGGAAACCTTGCGATTGACAGACCGTGCTTATCTGTTGTTTGAAGGTAAAATTCTGTTCCAGGGAACTCCTGAGGAACTGGCCGAAAATCCTATAGTGCGTGAAAAATATCTGGGAACTAACTTTGTGTTACGTAGAAAGGATTTCCAGCTTGAAGAAAAGCAACGGGAACAGCGCAGCTAAAAACACTGAAAACTCTTATAAATTAGGTTTTTTTATTATATGAGTTTGGTAGTTGAAAGATTAAACATTATTTTTGCAACCTCTTTGGATTAAAACGAAAAGAAGTAATAATTAAATAAATAAGTCAGAAATGAATATTTCATTAGAGAACGTTGATAAAGTAAGCGCAGTGCTTACTGTCAAAATCGAGAAGGCTGATTATCAGGAAAAAGTAGAAAAAGCTTTGAAAAGCTTGCGTCAGAAAGTAAATATGCCGGGCTTCCGTAAAGGAATGGTTCCTATGAGCCTGGTTAAGAAACAGTACGGAATCTCTGTATTGGCAGAAGAAATCGACAAACTGCTTCAGGAAAAAGTATTCGAATATATCCGCGAAAACAAAGTAAACATGCTGGGAACTCCGCTGCCTAAAGAAAATGCAGTAGATTTTGCAACAGCAGAAGATTTTGAATTTGCATTCGATATCGCTCTTGCACCAGAATTCAATGTTGAAGTATCTAACGCTGACACTGTAGACTACTACAACATCGACGTAACAGACGAGATGGTAGATCAGCAGGTTAAAATGTACACTCAGCGTACAGCTAAATACGACAAAGTTGAAGAATATCAGGATGGCGACATGCTGAAAGGTCTGATTGCTGAGCTGGATGAAAACAACAATACAAAAGAAGGCGGTATTCAGGTAGAAGGTGCAGTAATGATGCCATCATACATGAAGAACGACGACCAGAAAGCTATCTTCAACGGCGTTAAAATCAACACTGTTGTAACTTTCAATCCTTCTGTAGCTTTCGACGGTAATGAAGCAGAAATCGCTTCTTTGCTGAAAGTGAAGAAAGAACAGGTCGCTGAGCTGAAAGGTAACTTCAGCTTCCAGGTAGAAGAAATCACTCGTATGATTCCGGGTGAACTGAACCAGGAATTGTTCGACCAGGTATTGGGCGAAGGCGTTGTAAGCAACGAAGAAGAATTCCGTGGTAAAGTAAAAGAAAGCATTGCAAAACAGTTCGAAGCAGACAGTGACTACAAGTTCCTGATCGATGTTCGCAACTACTTGGCTAACAAAGTTGGTAAACTGGAATTCCCAGATGCACTGCTGAAACGCATCATGTTGGAAAACAACAAAGAAAAAGGTGAAGAATTTGTAGCAGAAAACTACGAAAAGAGCTTGGAAGAGCTGACATGGCACCTGATTAAAGAAAAACTGGTTGAAGCAAACGATATTAAAGTTGAGCAGAGCGACATTGCTAACATGGCAAAAGAAGCTACCAGAGCACAGTTTGCTCAGTATGGTATGATCAATGTTCCTGAAGAACTGCTGGAAAACTACTCAAAAGAAATGCTGAAGAAACGTGAAAGCGTAGAAGCTTTGGTGAATCGTGCAGTAGAAGCAAAACTGTCTGAAGCATTGAAAGGACAGGTAAGCCTGAACAACAAGACTGTATCTGTAGAAGAATTCAACAAAATGTTTCAATAATTATTTTATTGGCAAGGGTGGCATGCAATAGGCAGCCGCTCCTTGCTGATAAGAAAAGGCTTTCACAAAATAAAAGGGTGGAAGCCTATTTTTTTTACCCGAACTATAAAATTAGGAAAGATATGATGAACGATTTTAAAAAATATGCAACCAAGCATTTGGGTATGAATAGTATGGTGCTGGACGATGTTCTGAAGTCGCAGGCCGGCTATCTGAATCCTTATATCTTGGAAGAGCGTCAGCTCAATGTTACCCAGCTCGACGTGTTCTCACGTCTGATGATGGACCGTATCATTTTCTTGGGAACTCCAATTGATGATTATACTGCCAATACCCTCCAGGCACAGTTGCTTTATCTGGACTCTGTAGACTCATCAAAAGATATCTCTATTTACATCAACTCACCGGGTGGTTCTGTATATGCAGGCTTGGGTATTTACGATACTATGCAGTTTATCAGCAGCGATGTTGCCACTATCTGTACAGGTATGGCTGCTTCGATGGCTGCCGTATTGCTGGTAGCCGGTCAGGAAGGCAAACGCTCGGCACTGACTCATTCAAGAGTCATGATTCACCAGCCGATGGGAGGAGCACAGGGACAGGCTTCGGACATTGAAATCACTGCCCGCGAGATTCAGAAACTGAAGAAAGAACTCTACACCATCATTGCCGACCACTCGCACACTGAGTTCGATAAAGTATGGGCCGACTCAGACCGTGACTACTGGATGACAGCCCAGGAAGCTAAGGAATATGGCATGATAGACGAAGTGCTTTCACGCAAACCCAGTCTTTAATTCATAAAAGCATAAAACATTGGAAGACAACAAATCATCTAAAAATAAAAGAAGATGCAGCTTCTGCGGTCGTCCGGAGACAGAGGTAGGCTTCCTGATTACAGGTGTGAACGGCTGTATTTGCGACAGTTGTTCCGAACAGGCTTACGAGATTGTGAAAGAAGCGATGCATCACCAGAAACAGGGAGCCGGTAACCTGAACTTGTCGGAGCTTCCCAAGCCTAAGGATATCAAGGAGTTTCTAGACCAGTATGTAATCGGGCAGGACGATGCTAAACGTTACCTGTCGGTTGCTGTATATAATCACTACAAGCGTTTGCTGCAGCCTGCCGGCAAGGATGAAGTAGAAATCGAGAAATCGAATATCATTATGGTAGGAAGCACCGGTACAGGAAAAACCCTGCTGGCACGTACCATTGCCAAGCTGCTGCATGTTCCCTTTACAATTGTTGATGCCACTGTATTGACTGAAGCCGGTTATGTAGGTGAAGATATAGAAAGCATCCTGACCCGTCTGCTTCAGGTAGCCGACTACAATGTAGAAGAAGCTGAACGCGGAATCGTATTCATTGACGAGATTGACAAGATAGCCCGTAAAGGCGACAACCCTTCCATTACACGTGATGTAAGCGGCGAAGGCGTACAGCAGGGATTGCTTAAGCTGCTGGAAGGTTCTATCGTAAATGTACCCCCTCAGGGAGGCCGCAAGCATCCGGAGCAGAAACTCATTCCGGTGAATACACGCAACATTCTGTTCATCTGCGGTGGAGCTTTCGATGGTATCGAGCGTAAGATAGCCCAGCGACTGAATACCCACGTAGTAGGATACGGTGCAGCCAAGGATGCTGTAAAAATAGACAAGAACGACCTGATGCAGTATATCGCACCCCAGGACTTGAAGTCATTCGGACTGATTCCTGAAATCATCGGTCGTCTGCCGGTGCTTACTTATCTGAATCCGCTGGACCGTACTGCTCTGCGTAATATTCTGACCGAACCGAAAAACTCCATTATCAAACAATACATCAAACTGTTCGAGATGGATGGAGTGAAACTTGAATTCCAGCCCGAAGTGTTCGAGTACATTGTAGACAAGGCTGTAGAATACAAGTTGGGTGCACGTGGTCTGCGTTCCATTGTAGAGACCGTCATGATGGATGTCATGTTCGATCTTCCTTCGATGGACGTGAAAGAATACGTAGTAACGCTGGAATACGCCAAGCAGCAGATGGAGAAAGCCAATCTGTCTCGTTTGCAAATGGCCTGATGTGCTGACAGTAAAATATTTGAGGGTTTGCCAAAAATAAACATCAAAATAGTTGTGTATTTTGAAAACTTGTTTATAACTTTGTTATAGTTGAAACAAAAAAATGAAATTAAGGCAAACCCTCAAAATTCTGGTACAATGGAAGAGAATATCAATCTAGCGGCAAAGCTTAAACTTTACTTTGGCTTTGATACATTCAAGGGCGAACAAGAGGCCATAATCCGTAACCTTTTGGCAGGGAATGATACATTTGTCCTGATGCCTACCGGCGGGGGTAAATCAATGTGTTACCAGTTGCCTTCCTTGCTGATGGACGGTACAGCGATTGTAATTTCTCCGTTGATAGCCCTGATGAAGAATCAGGTAGATGCCATGCGCAATTACAGCGAAGAAGACGGGGTAGCCCATTTTATCAACTCCTCTCTTTCCAAGTCTGCCATCGATCAGGTACGTGCAGACATCACAGCCGGTAAGACAAAGCTGCTTTACGTAGCCCCCGAGTCTTTGACCAAGGAAGAGAACGTGGAGTTTCTCCGTTCGGTAAAGATTTCATTTTATGCGGTAGACGAAGCCCATTGTATTTCGGAGTGGGGACACGATTTCCGTCCGGAGTACCGTCGTATCCGTCCAATCATCAATGAAATAGGCATAGCCCCGATTATAGCTCTGACTGCTACAGCAACACCTAAAGTCCAGATGGACATCATGCGTACGCTGGGCATTATGGGAGCCAAATCGTTTGTATCCTCTTTCAACCGTCCGAACCTTTATTACGAGGTACGTCCCAAGACTGCATCGGTAGACAAGGACATCATTAAGTTCATTCGTGCCAACTCCGGCAAGTCGGGCATTATTTATTGTCTGAGCCGTAAGAAAGTAGAGGAGCTGGCCGAACTGCTTAAGGTAAATGATATCCGTGCGCTGCCTTATCATGCCGGTATGGACGCTGCCACCCGTTCGGAAAATCAGGATGCATTCCTCAAGGAAGACGTTGATGTGATTGTAGCTACCATTGCATTCGGTATGGGTATTGACAAGCCCGATGTACGTTTTGTCATTCATTACGACATACCGAAAAGCTTGGAAGGATACTATCAGGAAACAGGCCGTGCAGGCCGCGATGGAGGCGAGGGTCAGTGCATAACATTCTATTCGTACCGTGACTTGCAGAAACTGGACAAGTTTTTGCAGGGCAAGCCTGTCAACGAGCAGGAAATCGGCAAGCAACTGCTGCAGGAAACTGCCGCATACGCCGAGTCATCGGTCTGCAGGCGAAAGATACTGTTGCACTATTTTGGTGAGAACTATACAGAAGATAATTGTGGTAATTGTGATAACTGTTTAAATCCTAAAAAACAAGTGGAGGCTCAGGATTCGTTGTGTGCAGTGATTGAAGCAATCATTGCCGTAAAAGAAAATTTTAAGACAGAATATATAATAGATATTCTTTTGGGTAAGGAAACGTCGGAAGTGCTTGCGCACCAACACGAAGATTTGGAAGCATTCGGTTCCGGTGCAGGCGAAGAAGAACGTCATTGGAATGCTGTGATACGTCAGGCACTCATTGCCGGTTATCTGAGCAAGGACGTTGAAAGCTACGGTGTACTGAAAGTAACAGCCGAAGGCCGTAAGTTCCTGAAAAAGCCCAAATCCTTTAAGATTGTAGAAGACAATGACTTTGATGAAGAAGAGGTAGAAGAAACTCCGGTTCGTGGTGGAGCTACATGTGCGGTTGACCCTGCACTTTACTCTATGTTGAAAGACCTGCGTAAGAAAATGTCGAAGCGTCTGGATGTACCTCCTTATGTAATCTTCCAGGATCCTTCGCTGGAAGCAATGGCAACCATTTATCCGGTAACGCTTGAAGAGCTTCAGAATATTCCGGGAGTAGGTGCCGGCAAGGCTAAGCGCTATGGTCAGGAATTCTGCGACCTTATCAAACGTCATTGCGAAGAAAATGAAATAGAACGTCCGGAAGACTTGCGTGTACGTACCGTAGCCAACAAGTCTAAGCTGAAAGTCGCTATTATTCAGAGCATAGACCGTAAAGTGGCGCTCGACGATATAGCAGTAGCCAAAGGTATTGATTTCAGTGAACTGTTGGATGAAGTTGAGGCCATTGTTTACTCGGGAACAAAACTGAACATCGATTACTTCCTGAACGAAGTGATGGACGAAGATCACGTTCAGGATATTTACGACTATTTCAAGGAGTCGACTACAGACAAGCTGGATGATGCTATGGACGAGCTGGGCGATGATTATACCGAAGACGAAATCCGTCTGGTACGCATCAAGTTCATTTCCGAGATGGCTAACTGATAAATACTACTTTATTGTCTTCATTAGTGAAGACTGCCAATAGCTGTATGGCGATATGTTTGTAAAGGCATGTCGTCATACAGTTTTTTTATATCTTCTGTTTTACTTTATATTTTGATTCTGTTTATTCGTTCGTTGATTAATTGTTCGTATTTATTTTTTAGATTGTCATCAAGGAAAGAGTTTTTAATAAGTTCATACATTTGGGGTAAAAGTTTGACATATTTTTGGAT
>CAJKDC010000066.1 GCA_905198575.1 uncultured Bacteroides sp.
ATGAGCACATTTCTGGTCTATATCATCAAGTCGGCCGTCTGTCTGGCGGTGTTCTACCTGTTCTACAAACTGCTGATGAGCCGTGAAACATTTCACCGCTTCAACCGCTTTGCGCTTCTGGGCCTGCTGGTACTGGCGGCGGTGCTGCCGCTGGCAAGAATCAGTCTGGAGCAGCCGGCTGCCGATACGGTCTACCCGACTGTCGTGCTGGAGGAGGTTTTGGCTAGTGCCGCAATTGCCGCACCCGAAACCGACGAGGCTCCCGGTCTGCTGGAACAGGGTATCGCTGCGGCTTTGCTGGTCTACGTGGCAGGCATCTTATTTTTTGCGATACGGAATGTCTGGGTATTCAGAAAAATCAGGGGCATCACCCGCAGGGGGAAAAAGGAGAAGCTGACGGACTATCTGCCGGAGTGCACGACGAAGGCGGTTCTCTCCGTTACCGAGGAGGAGCTGGCACCGTTCAGCTGGATGAATCATATCGTGATTTCGCGCCGCGACTTGCAGGAAAACGGCACCGAGATTCTGCGGCACGAACTGGCACACGTACGTAACCGGCATTCCATCGACTTGCTCATTGCCGACTGCTGCATCCTGTTGCAGTGGTTCAATCCTGCAGCATGGCTCCTGAAGGCCGAACTGCAGAACACGCACGAATTCGAGGCGGACGAAACCGTCATCCGCGAAGGCGTGGACATCAGACAATATCAAATGTTATTAATAAAAAAAGCTGTCGGCTCAAGGCTCTACTCAATCGCCAACAGCTTTAATCACAGTAAACTTAAAAAGCGTATCACTATGATGTTGAAAAAAAGATCAAATCCGTGGGCACGCGCCAAGTACTTCTACGTACTGCCGGTTGCAGCCGTCGCTGTGGCTGCTTTTGCCCGTCCCGAAATCTCTGCTGTAAGTAACGAGATTTCAAGTGTCAAAGTTAGTGATTTTCCGGCAATTCAGGAAACTAACCGGCCGGAAATATCTGTCGTACCGTCCGAAAACACGGTGCGTGTGGAGGGTACCGTGGTGGATGAAAATGGAAAACCGGTCATCAGTGCCACAATTATTATCTTCAATACAACAAACGGCACGCTGAGCGACGAGAATGGTAAGTTCATTCTGGAGGCGCCAAAAGGCTCGGTTCTTGTGGTTTCGTACATCGGTATGAAGACAACTTCGGTTACGGTATCTCCTGCCGAGGGGGATGCGGTAGTGAAACTGAAAGTCGTTCTGCAGACCGAAGATACGCAAACCGGCGAAATTGTGGTATCGGGCAGCCAGTCGCCCAGCTACACTCCGGTACAGAAAACGGAAACTGATCCTACAGTCCGTAGCAACGATGGTGAGGTGTTTACCGTAGTGGAAGCGATGCCGGAATATCCGGGCGGCGGTATGGGTGAGTTTATGAAGTTCATTGCGCAGCATATCCAGTATCCGGCTGATGCCTTGCAGGCAAAATTGCAGGGACGTGTCATTGCCCGCTTTGTGGTGCGTGAGGACGGAAGTGTATCGGATATTGAAATTTTGCGCAGTATTTCGCCTTCGCTGGATGCCGAGGCTATCCGCGTGCTCAAGCTGATGCCGAAATGGAAACCGGGTACTCAACGCGGCAAGGCGGTTGCGGTGAAATATACGGTGCCGGTGACTTTCCGACTGGAGAAACCGCAAACGGATACTGCTGCTCCTGCCGCCCAGACTGACAATGTACAGAAGGATGCTGCGCCAGCTTCCGGCTCTGCTATTCCCAAGGATGTGGCTGTATTTGTCGACGGAAAGAGAATCGGTGAAAAGGAATTTGCTTCCATCAATCCCAAACAAATCGAGTTTGTTAAAGTGATTAAGGATAAAAGCAAGCTGAGCGAATACGGTGTGACAGACAAGAATGGGGTGATTCTTATCAAGATGAAACCTGCCAAGGGTGAAGCTCTTACGCTCAAAGCAGATAACAGTACGGATGCCGAGACAGTTGATTCGGTAAAGAATTTACTTCGGGGAAGCATTCAGAAAATAACGATTGCCCAGTAATTCGGGTATCGTTTCAATAAAAAAGAGTCATAGCATTGCACAGTTCGACGGTGTGCTTTGCTATGACTCTTTTTCTATGTTCCTACTTTACAGAAACGGAGGATTTCATATTGTCTGCCGGTGTTTCAGGGGCGGCTTTCCATTTGCAGCACCAGCTTGCCGCCTTTCAGCACTTCTGTCTGCGGAATTTTGAATCCCGAAACTTTTTTCCCGTTCAGGCGGGCAGAGCGGATGTACTTGTTTGCTTTCGATGCGTTGCGGGCTTCTATCACAAAGTTTTTTCCACGGCCATAGCGTTCTCCTAAATGCAGGGTGATTTTGGGATAGCGCGGAGAGCCTAACTCATAGACGGGTTGCTGGCTGCATCCTCCGTCCATCTGGAAGAAGCCGATTGCGCTCATTACGAACCAGCTGCTCATCTGTCCCAGGTCTTCGTCGCCGGGATAGGCATCGTAGGGGGTCGTGCCATAATATTGTTCCTGAATGGCCCGTACCCACTTCTGCGTAAGATGCGGTGCGCCGGCCCAGTTGAACAGATAGGCTACTTCCATGGAGGTTTCGTTGCCGTGATTGATGGGGTAATTGGCAAAGTCATCGCCTGCTGCGTTGAAGTTGGCATAGGATGATTTCTGCATGGCGCTGTCCAGACGGGCAACAAAGCGGTCGCGTCCCATCAGCCGGACCAGCTTTTCGGGGGTGTGGGGTACAAACCAGGTGTAGTTGAACGAGTTTCCTTCGGTGAATCCCGGGGTATGGTACGGGTCGAACGGGGTAACCCAGTTGCCGTCCTTGTCCTTGGGGCGCACAAAACCGGTTTCCGGGTCGAACAGTTGCATCCAGCTTTCCGAGCGTTTCAGGAAATGGGCATAGTCTTCGGTGTATCCCAGGTACTTTGCCATTTGGGCCATGCACCAGTCGTCGTAAGCATATTCCAGCGTGTTCGAGCTGCGGCCCAAGCCGTGCGGTATATAGCCGTACTGCATATAAGGGGCCAAATCTTCTACGCCTACTGTGCCGCCCCCCTCATAACGGAAAGGTGGGGTGGTCATCATCTTTTTCAGTCCTTTGTAGGCCAGCTCGAGGTCGAAGTCGCGGATGCCGCTTTGCCAGGCTCCCCATATCTGGGATATTACGTGCATGGCTACCATCACTCCGGTATGCTCTATGCCGGCGGGGTCGGTATTGAACCATCCGCTGTTTTTATACAGCTGGATGGCCGAACGTGCCCAAGTGCTCGACAGCTCAGGGGCAATCAGGTTGAACAGTTGCTGGTTGTCCCAGAAGGTGTTCCAGTATTCTCCGCTCACAATGCGGTCGTTTGCCGATTCCAGTGTGCAGATTTGCTCGCGCTCGTCTCTGTAGCGGCCGTCGAGGTCGTTCCACGTAGCTTTGGCTGCCAGGGCACGATACAGGTTGGTGTAGAATTTCCGCTGCTGCAGATAGTCGTCTGTTTCTATTTCTACACGGCTCAGATAGTCATTCCATACGGAACGGGCATGTGCTGCTACCTGCTCCAGGTCCCATCCGAAGGGTTCTGACAGCTCTTTTTGCAGGTTGTTGCGCGCGCCTGCTATATCTACAAGCGACACGCCGGTGCGCACATGCACGGTGGACTTTTGCCGGGCAGCCGGAAAGCTTACAAAGAAACCTACATCGCCCTTGCCGTGCAGCTCACGGATGTCGTGCATGATTTTCGGCTCTGTAGCAAACTGATGCGGAGAGTCCCACGACCACTGGTATTCTTGTGCGGCTTTTATCTGGTCGTTTACCCAGCCTCCCATGGCTTCGAAGGGCCGATCGAACTGCATCACAAAGTGCAGGGTGTAATACTGCTCGGCTGTGTAGCCGGTGTAGGCTCCGAAATAGGTGGCATATCCTTCTATTTCCGTATCGCTTACTTTTGTGATATGGGCATCCTGCAAATTGTGGGGGTACTCACTGGGAGCGTACAAATCGACGAGCACTCGTCCGTCACTGCATCCTGCCGGAAAGGTATAGGCTTGTAGGGAGGCATGGGCAGTAGCCGATACTTCGGCTTGAATCCGGGTATCGGTCATGTAGACGGCATACTTCCCAACTTCGGCTACTTCGGTCTTCTTGTCTATGCGGGAACGGTATCCGGCATCGGGGTTGTCTTCGGGACCGGGATTTACCTGAAGCTGGCCGCATGTGGGCTGCATCAGGAATCCGTCGATGGTCCAGTCGCAAAAGTGATTGAAACCGGATATGTTTTCTATCGTGTATTCGTAACCGGATTTCCAGGTCTCGTCTTCATTGTCGGGTGCTATCTGTACCATGCCGAAAGGCAATGACACACTGGGCTTGAACATCCAGCGTGAATTTCCGGTTCCCATCAGGATGTCTACATCATCAGCATACGTGTGCAGCGGGCGGGGACTCAGACAGACGGTATCTCTACGGAGCAGCTGGCCGTCTGCATACACGGAAAAGATTTCTTTACGGGCGTTGTCTGTCACGGGGAGCAACAGTTGCTGGATGCTTTGTCCGGTTTCTACCAGCCGTTCTTCCTTGGTGTTTCCGCATACGAATGTCAGCTTCCGGGGACGGTCGTACTGAATCATTTCTACCATAACCGGCTGCAGGCGCCGGCGAGCGGAAGGCTGATAGGTGAAGTGGGCTGCTTTTATAGAGGTGATGAGGGACGAGGAGATGGGTTGGAGGGTTACTTCTTCCGGAGCGGTCAGGCGGATGCAGTCGAACATGCACCAGCGGCCTTTTACCAGTCCCATCTGTATCTGGTTCATGCCTGTTGCCAGCCAGTCGGACGGAAAGTCTATCTGCCATTCCAGAGGGGAAGCGGATTCCTGGCCGGAGAGGAGCTTGTCTGTCGACTTTCCTTCCAGCTGTTTTTCCATACGATGTCCGTTTATTTCTATCCGCAGCACTGGATTCTCGGCTGCACTGGCTCCACAGAAGTGCAAGGCCAGCCGGCAGGTTCTGCCCGTTTTTACTTTATCCAGCTGAAAATCAATGATTGGGAAATGCCGTGGATGAAAACCGGCCCAGTAACCTCCTCCGCCCCAACTGTCTTTGGGGCCGGGCAAGACATAAGGCCAGTTTTTATGCGACTGGGAATAGCCTACGGCATAGTGTTTCACTCCCGTAAAATCAATCAGAAAGTTTTTGTAGTGATTGGGAGATAGGGCAAACTCGGCGGCCTTGCCGTCTTTTCGCCCTATCTCGAACAGAGTATTTCCGGCTTTGGTGCCGTTCGCCATTGCCAGCAGGCAGGCGATTGTGAAGAATCGGATGATATGGTTATTCATTTTCCTGGATTTTTGATTTAAACATGAACTGCGGCCAACATTCTGAAAAATAAATCGTATGGTACAAAAATAGTATGAAAAGTTTGATCAGCATTACATAATATTCCCATTTTCTTATACTATCATAGGATTCCGCCGAACCGTATGTACACAAAAAAACCTCCGGAATTACTCCCGGAGGTTTCATTATTTGTACCAAAAATATAATTGCGGCTCATCACCGGAATTATCCACCGAAGTTGTCGTACATTAGTTATACGCAACACCATAACAGTCTGATAATCAAAGAAAAACCCGCCATACAAACGTAAGTGGGTAACAAACGAGTAACAAAGTAACAAAATTTTGTTGACTTAGCGGGCTTTTCTGATACAAATGTAATAATAGAATTTTTATCTTCAAATTTAAGCCCACATTTTATGCATCATATATTTACATTCTTTCCAAACCAACAACCATAAAGCTATATTCAGTTTGTTATTCCCAAAAGTAGTGCTAATTTTAAGCGTACCTATTTTTATTGCTTCGGCAAATTCGTTTTTTTTAAATGAATAGTCCCCATCAGCCGTAGCCAACGGAGACTATAGATATGTAACGCAAAGGATCAGGGCTCCACCCCGTTATATTCAGATTTCAACAGTATCCCGATATCTTATATTATCAGAAATACTATTTATAATATACCTATCTGCATAATCAATAAGAGGTTGGACTGCATCTATAAATTCAGAACCAAGCTTATCATCCACTTCACCATAGAACAGCTCATGTATGGAGTATAAAGCCTGCAAAGTATCTTCAACCATAGCCTTAAAATAAATTGCAGCACGTGTGTTTTTGCCCAATGGTAATGATTTTGTAAGTTCTGGAGTATTCAGGCTATGCAAATCACGAATAATTCGGCTTTGATGTTCTAAATACTCCTTTGAAAATGTTGAGGCTGTCTGCTCTTTAGATGTTTCCATGTCTTTATAAATGCTTAAATATTGATTTTTTCATTGAATAATCCCAATCTATAACCTGATAAAACGGTAATGAACAAGCCTAGCACATTACTTTCTCCTATCTCACTTTCTGTAGCCAACAATAGGGCGATTCCCACTATCAGTACCGATACATAAAACTTTTTCATCTTATCAATCTCCTAAATATTTATTACTTCCATATCCCATTGATATGGCTAAACCATTCATATAATCATTATACGACAACCCGGCTTTACGGGCTTCTATTTCTCGTCTAATATAGTTTGCCTTAGCCTCAGCCTCAAACATTATACGCCTTGACTCCATTCTTGCATTGAAAAGGATTTTTTCTATTTTAGCCTGTTCTTTGCGCTCAGCCTCAATAGCCTTACGCTCAGCCTCAGCCTTTAATATCTGTTCCCTTCCGGCAGCTACCTTTACTTCGAACTTAGCCATGCTCCACGCTTTTCTCAGGGCTGAAGCAAAGGTTGAATACTTAACTCTAGCGTTTTTGTAAAGCTTGTGTGCATTGCTCATTATCTTATGTAAATCGTACTTAATTGTCGCCATATCTGTAATGCTTTAATTTTCTATTGCGGTGCAAATGTAATATAAAACACTACAATAGTCAAACGAAGAGATATATTTAACACTACTTTAACAGATAAACGTACCCATATAACACTACAAATAGTTTTTATTCGTATTTTTGCACCCAATATTAAAACACTACAAATATGGATTTAAGAATAAAGGAAGTAATCAAAGAAAAAGGCATGACTATAACAGAACTTGCTGATAAGATGGGAATCAATAGGGTAAACCTTTCTAATATGGTAAATGGAAACCCAACTGTAGAAACACTAAATAAGATTGCCGATGCTATTGGATGTCCGGTAACAGAATTATTTGAGCCCCTCAAAAAAGACGGTGTTTCCCTGACTTGTCCCCATTGTGGAAAGGAGATAAATATCAAGATTGAGTAAGGTGTCCCGTCCCACTTATGTAAATACCGGATCTGAAAGAACGCGATTACGTTCTTATGCAAAAAAGCGTGGGACACTTCTATAAATTCCGAAATGTCCCACTTTAAGAGATACTTAATTCCCCGAAATTGGGGGATTTAAATCAGCTTATAAGCCTTTCCCTATCTCCTGCCAAAGAAATAATCAGCCTTTGGCAGGAGCTTTTTCTTTACCTATAAACCCGACATTACTTTATGGGGTTCGCCGAAGCATATCAAGTCAAGGAGGTAGTTTTTAGCCCTTGTAGGGCGCAATTCCAAGAAAGACACATCAACCTATATTTCATATACAAAAACCCGTAAAATCAAAAGAGAAGCAGCAAAAGCAGTAATCTACAACATTTACTCCACGCGTGCGATGACCTCCAAAAAATCTTCGCGCGTATTATGACCTGAAGAAAATCTTCCTAAAACAACTTTAATAAGCCACATTCATCTAAGAACAGACTTTCTAAATCCAATTCAGCAAAAAATAAAGCGTCCTGATTTTCATCGCAGCCTACAGGCTCATCCTGCAGTACAGCTTCCATAATACTCCAGCTATCCTCTTTACTATCACAATATGAAAAAAGATTTACTCCCATGTATGTAATCCGTAAATTCTACGGATTTTTATATTATTCGAATTCTATTTCCCGATTAAGGCGCTTTATAGCAGCACTTACTGTTGACGCTGATATGTTATATTTTCGATGCATCAATGAACGTACATTTTGTTCATTTCTACCTTCCTCAACCATTTTATTGTACTCTTTAACCATCTCGATATATTTAATATCCGCTGAGTTTATATTATATAGATTCAACTGATAATAAACATATCTTGTCGTTTCTAAAAATTCCAACACAGTCATACATCACCAAGATTTTCCAATACTTTTACACGGCTGCTTACCCTATTTATTTCTTCAACAGAAACAACCGGACGTATAGCCTGGACACCCTTTGCGAATGCTCTGGCCAGCATATCTTCTCCGAGAGCCTGACTACTTGTCTGCGTTACGTTGATAGGTACTCCCCCTCCCATCTGATTGAAAGATGATAGGATTGGAGCAAACATCGAGGTGGCTCTGGCCGTCATCACCGACTCTCCGTTACTCAGCTGAGCAGGTATGCTGTCGCTTGTTCCGGTACCGGGTCCGGTGACTAAACCACCATTTGCAAATTTAGCACTTTTCACGATACTTACAGCATTCGCAATATTAGTTAATATCGCCCCAATACCAGAAGCCATAGTAGTAATACCCAATATACCTTTACCAGCTTCCGCACTTATCATTTTGGCTATTGCCTTACCTGTATTTATAGCAATCTCTGCAAGAGCTAATGTCTTACTAAGGATAGCAAAGCCTTTATCTGACTCACCTATCTGCTCTGTCAACGCTATTAACCCGCCTGTGATAGTTTCCATAGCTTGGGATTTTGCAGCTTCAATCTCAATCTCCTTATCAGCAATAGCTTTCTTAACATCAACATAATCCTGATTAGCTTGCAGTTTACGATTCAGAAATTCTTGCTCACTTTCCCCTTCCTGCTGCTGTAAGCAGTTAAGCAACTCCAACTTCTGAGACGCTTGCTCCTGCAGTATCTCCAGTTCAGTGGCTCCAGACTGCTGCATCTGCATGATTTCATTTTCCATTCTTACCCGAACAGCTTCCTGCTGTTTCTCATATACTTCCTGATTTCTTTGCTGTATCAGGTCATCCATCTGCTTATTGTATTTATCTACGATGGCCAGCTTCATCTGCTCGGTAAGTTCCTTATCAGCCAGCTCTGCATCCCTTTGTGCAAATAGCTGCTGCATTCTCAGCTGATATTCCTGCTCACTGCCTTCCCTGACAGCTTCAAGCTGCAAGGAGATAAGCTTTGTACGGTTTTCTATCTCCTTCTGTAGCTCTTCATCAGACAAATTCTGAAGCTCCATTGCCTTTTGCTGTTCCAGAGCTTTTATCTGTTCGTTTATAGCCTGGCGGGCTTTAATCGTAAGGTCAGTTTCCGTTTTCAGCCTTGAACGTAAATCTTCTATCTGACGGGAATAAGTAAGCTCTATTTCTTTACGTGCCTGCTCGCGCTTATCCTTAACGAGTGCCAGCATAGCATCTTCTGCTGCCCTTACAGCTTCCAATTCTTTTTGCTTAGCATCTTTAGCTTTATCAGCGCCTTCTTGGCGAATAGAATTTAATGTATTCTGCTGCTCTGTTTGTCTACCATAACTATCTTCCATTAATTCCTGCAACTCATTAAACTGGTCCCTGAATTTCTTTAAATCTTCTATTGTACTCTCGGACAATCCTAATTTACCTATGACTTCATCAGCGGTTACATCTCCGGCTTTAATTTGCTCCATTAATTTACGCACCTCACCATTCATTTCAGTAAATCCTAATGTATTAGCTAGCCTTGCTTCTGCTAGTTGAGTCTGCATCTCCAAGTCTTTTTTCTCCAACTCTGCTGCTTTCTCAGCTGCTTTTATACGTTCATTAGTAGACAAAGTTTGGTCATCAGCTGCTTTCTTCAACTTCTCAATTTCGGCACGATTAGCCGCACGCGACATTGAAAGCATCACTTCTTTTTTATCTATCTCGTTTAATACTTCTGCCAACTTCCAAGCTTGTATTGTTTCATTTACAAGTTCTTCTCCTATTCCCGAAAATACAGCTTTTACATCTTCTGCTGCTTGTTTAAAATTCCCAGTAAACAAATTTACTAAAGCACTACCAAACTTACTTACACGGTCTATAAGCACATTTACAGTAGCGCCCAATGCCCCCATTATTTTATTAGCCAGTTCAACCCCTTTCTGGGTTTTTGTAAACCAAGAGACAAGAGAGCCAAGCGCAACTACTAATGCTCCAATACCCGTAGAAATTAAAGCAACCTTTAACAACTGAAGAACCTTTGTCAACCCAGAAGTACTTGCTGAGACAGCAATCATTTCTGTCTTTACTCCTGAAAGATAGTCTTTCAATCCTCCAAACGAGGTTACCATCTGATTAATCTGTTCAACAAAAGGAATATTCGCATTCGCTGCCTCAATGATTGCATTTTTATAATTACCCACATTCCGATAATACCGCTGCGTTTCTTCCTCTGCCCCCTTTAATGCATCCGTAATCTCATTAATCTTATCCTTCAGCTCCTTACCTGTTGCTGCTTTCCGGTCTGCTTCTGATAAAGAATCGTACTCTGCAGTAAGGTTGGATAGTTGGGCACGCAAAGATTTCAGGCTGCCTTCCTGCTCCTTCTCCTGCTTAATCTGGTTCTGTACTGTCTTGCTGATTACGCGAATTGCATCATTGTATTCACTGATGGCCAGCTTTGATACAGCCATTTCTTCGTTATATTGCTGCCGGGATATTTCACCGTCCTTCAGTTGCTTCTTAAGATTCTTTTCTGCTTCCCTTGCTGCATCTATCTTTGTCTGATAATCAGCGATGTCCTTAACTGCTTTTTTGTAGTCAACATGAATTTTAAGTATTTTCTCTACCTTTTCCACCATAACGCTATTTTTTTTCACATATACTATCATTAATAGTCAAAAACCCCTTATCTGCCAATATGAATGCAAGATGCAACGCCCCTATTTCTTTAGAGTAACATTTATAACTGATATTTCTTAAAACTTTTTCTCCAGCTTTTATCAAAACATTTATAGGAATATTTTTTTCTAAAGAAATTTCTTTTATTGCTGTAGCAAGCAACAATAAATCACTGTCATTTTCCAAATCACTAATACAAATCATATTCTGCTTATTTTTAGTTAGACTTTCATATTTACCATGGATTATCATTTTTACTTCCTGCTGAGGCTATATTTTCAGAAGCTAAAGGAATATTGTTTAATGGGTAAAAATGGGCTGTATTACAATCAAATCCACATAAAAAACGCCCAATACCAATATTACGCCCTTTGGAGATGTTTATCATAGCCGTACCTTTAGTACTATATTTTTCAAAAGGTTTAGGATATGGTTTACCAAAGACTTCCGGCCGATATATCAGTATCACTGTATCTGCAGCCTCAGCAATTTGACCGCTATCACGTAGCCGGTCTGTAGTCGGCTCCGGGTTCTGACTGTCACGATTTAATTGGGACAAAGCGATGATCCATATATTTAGCTCCTTTGCCAAATTTTTTAGTCGCCTGGCTACTTCCCCCATCTGTTGTTCTTTATTTGTTCCTTTCATATTAACGTTTAATATCTGCAAATAGTCTATAACCGCACCATTTACCCCGTATTTAATTTTCATTGAACGGATAGAGGAAATTATCATATCAATATTGGAAGTGCTTCTATCGTCAAAAAAAAGGCCTTTACCGCAATTTTTATATAGGACTCCCACTCCTTTATCCAGCAATGATAATTTTTCATTATTCAATTTCCCATAAAGAAGTTCATTAGCAGGAATTCCACTTTCAACAGATACCAGTCTTGCCGTAAGCTGCTGCTTGGTCATTTCCATTGAATAAAAGGCTACTTTACTACCTGATTTTACAGCTGTTAGGACTATAGAAGATACAAAAGAGGTTTTCCCTTGACTAGTAGCACCAGCCACTATAACCAAATCAGAAGGCTGAATTCCTCCCTTGCGATCTATCATAGAAAAACCGGTAAGTGTTCCATTCATAGGAGTATTTCCTTGCATATTCCGGTTTACAATCTCATATAATCCCTCTATAGATTCATATAGAGTTGAAACTTCTGAAGCAGAATCACAAAATATATTATCAAGCTCATCCTTTACCTTTGCCAGTACGTCAACTATATCTTCCTCTTCATGTAACCCGGAAGATACCAGATACTGGCCAATCTTCCAAAATCTCCTACGCTTTTCTAAATCATGCAAACGGGCCGCATACTGGTATATATTATAATCATAATACTTCCCAGAAATACTTGTCAACTCAAAAGGAGTAACAGTAGACTCCATTTTAGAGAGTTCCGGCATTACAGAAACTATATTAATTTCATCTCCTTTATTAGCCACATTCAATATTGATTGATAAATATCTCGGTGCTTTTCGATATAAAAACAATCCAAGGTTAAAAGCTCCCTAACTTCATCCAAAGCTCCTTTAACACTAAGCAATAATGATAATACTACAACTTCACACTCTTCATCAAAAAGCTGAAGGTCTTGAAAATTCTTTCTATCTTTCATAGCAACTCCTTCCCGCACGTTTTTTTAATTCATCCAACGTACTCCGATAAACATTTGTTCTTTTCTTTGGAAAATCCTTCCAATTATTCAAACTCTGCAGTGCATCACACAACTCTTGCTTAGAATATTCTTTAACAAGCTTCATATACTGTTCTTCTGTCATTTGTGTTGATACCTTTAGCACATATGGACAGTTTTCACTAAGCCATTTATTAAATCGAATAAACTCTTCTGAATGTAAAGATACAGATGATGAAAGTTGATCTTTCTTCATATTATCTACAGATAATATTTCTTTATTATTATCATTTACATTATCATTATCATTTACATTAGGTTGTACTTTGGTTGTACTTCGGTTGTTGTTTGGTTGTACTTTGGTTGTACTTCGGTTGTTGTTTGGTTGTACTTTGGTTGTACTTTTGGAATAGCGATTATTTGTGTTACCTGCTGGAGCACCTCCTTTGCACCCATTTTCATAACGTTTCCAATTTGCATCCAGTTGAGGCTTGATAAGTAGCCAAACAATTTTAGCCAAACCTGTAAGACCTGGTTCTTTACGATATAGAGCATAATATGAAATGGCTCGGTAGATAGCCAATTGTTCGCTTTCTGGAGCCTCATCAATTGCCTGCTGAAAACTCTTATAAAAAACAAAACTATCCCTGCTATCATTATCCATTACGCCCCCCTTTCCGATTCTGTATGTGAAACATAAGACTCTCCCGATTCTCAGAATGAATTCTTAATATTTCCCCAATCCTTTGAGTATTACCATCCTCAGAAGTCTCATCAATATCAAGCCCATATATAATACGGCCATCAGGTAGCATCAAGTTCCGTATATTAATGCCATTCTGTTTCAATAATAGAATTATATCAACAGCACAACCACGGCCGATAGATGCTTCTATTTCTTCTATCGTGAAATAGCATCCAGATAAAAACATCCTCTTAACTTTATCAACCATATATTGAGGGATCGTTGAAGCTAAAATATCATTGTACTTCATAGATTTACCTCCCTTTCACTTTACCAGATATCAAATAATTGACAGCTCTTTGTTCTACTTCTGCAGCAGTTGCTATTCGATTACTTTGCAGCCATTGTTCTAACTCCTGGCGGTTGAAATAACACATTTTCCCCATCGGCTTAAAATGCGGGATCTGCTGTTTCATAGTAAGTTTATAAAGGTAGCTCTTTGATACTCCCATATACTTTGCTGCCTCATCACTTGTTAGCACTTCTTTAGTGCAAAAGATTGTATTAGCCGTTATAAGGTCGGCAACCTGTTTTAATTCCTCTGACATAGCTTATACATTTTAGAGGTACAGGCTTCAGGGTTGAGGTGCAAGACTCACCCGTCTTTGCCCATGTGATTTGTGACGATAGGCTTGCACTTTCTATCTATATCAAATCACAATGCAAAGGAAACTAAACGAAAGGGAGTATAATAAAAGAATGATATATTCTATGCGTACCCAGAAGTGGACTAAAAGCATGGAAAATGTGGGGGGAAACGCCTTTTTCCATAAAATCCATACTTTTAGCCCACTTTTGAAGCCGCATTTACTTGTTAAAGTTTGTTAGTATTGTATTTAAGGTGTCGTAATCGGAACTTTGTTCCAATCTTTTTTTGTCTGATTTTGGTATATATAAAGGTTCACCATGTTCATTTACAAATAAACATGGAATCCCAAATAACCCGTCGTTCCAAAGTGTTTCTTTGGGGAATAACGAGTAAATGAAGAACCTAAATAATTGTTGGTTCTTTTCCCATTTGATTGGCTTGAACGGCACCTTACTTCTATGCAACGGAATGCCAAATATAACTCTGAAATGCTCTATCTGTGTATCGTTAGATATAAATCCGTACTCTTTTAATTCTTCGAATAAGATTGCCGTTTTGTCATTCATCGGTAATTGAGCAAAGGAGAAGTTATGTCCTTTTGTGAGGAAATAAATATAATCTCGCATATCGAAAAACGCCTCAGCTCGTCCATGAGGATTCTGAAATATATCATTGGTTTCCATCACAAATTTAAATCTCTGGTATTAAATTAACTGCCTTACGTTTATTCTCATCCACAATTTTAGCGTAAATCTGTGTGGTTTTCACATTGGTATGGCCCAATAGCTTAGAAACAGTATAAATGTCTGCCCCGAAAGAAAGCATCAAAGTTGCGTTAGTATGTCGGCTTACATGGAATGTTATATGCTTGTTAATTCCTGCATCCTTAGCCCATATAGGCAAGAACTTCTCTACGGTACTAACGTGTGGCAAAGCAAACACTTTATCGTTATCCTTAGCCGTTCCCCTTTCAGGTAACCACTGTAAAGCATTTGCTGAAAGGGGTAAATAAAGAGGTTCACCAGTTTTCTGCTGTTTTATCTCCACCTGCATTTCTCCACTCTTTATTTTCTGTATTTTCCCCCATTCAAGCCCTTTTATATCACTATATCTTAATCCACAAAAACAGGCAAACAAAAAAGCCTGTTTAAGTACTTCATACTTACATGGAGTAGCTACTAATGCTTTCACCTCCTCAAAGGTAAGATACTGCTTTGTCGCCTCACCCTGTTGAGGTCTATCCTTGTAATTGATTTTGTGTGCCGGATTTGTTGGTATAATCTCATCCTTAACGGCTTTATTCAATGCTATGACCACAACGTCAAAATAAAGAGCTTTAGCTGCATCGGATAACGGTTTATTATATTTCCCTCCAGTTGTGTTTAAAAAGTCAATATAACCCAGAAGATAGGCTTTATCTACCTGTTTAAGCGTTACAGCATCGCCTTTGTACTTTCTTAAATGATAGATTGAATTTCTGATAGATTGAGCATAGGCATAACTTCCGCGTTCTTCATAGTTTTCCGCCTGTGCTACCATGAAATCAATAAATTTGATTTTAGATTTGCTGCTGACTGTAAAACCGTGTTCCTCATTTTGTAAAGCCACAATCTTTTGCGCTTTGATAGCGTTGGCCGTTCTTAGCGTTTCCTCATTCAGAATCTTATCCGCTTTGGTCTTTTCAGGAACGAGATACAATTTAAGAAATTCATACTCTCTTTTTCCATCACGATAAAAATCCAGGTAAAGAGAAAGATTTCCGTTGGCAAGCTTCTTTGTTCGCAATCTGATAGGCTCTTTAGCCTGTGTAGAAAGTGCTTTTTTCATTGTTACTATGTTTTTAAATTGTTACCCATCACAAATATAACGATTATAGTTGAGAAACAAGTAACAAACGAGTAACAAAAAAAACACTATTAAGAGCAAGTAAAAGAAAGGAAATAAAATATATAGCAAGAGTAGATAAAAAGAAAAAGCCCCTGAAAATCAGGAGCTTTCTTTCTTTTATTTTACTTTTTACTGATTTTATTTTCAGTAAAGAATTATCCACCGAAGTTATCGTACATGATAGAAGATTCCTCTACGCCGAGGCTATCCAACATTGCGACAACAGCTTTCGACATCGGACCAGGACCACACATGTAGTATTCGATGTCTTCTGGAGCTTCGTGGTCTTTCAGGTAAGTGTTCAACATCACCTGATGAACGAATCCGGCTGTATATTTTACACCAGCTGCATCTGCTACTGGGTCCGGACGGTCCAAAGCCAAGTGGAAGTGGAAGTTCGGGAAGTCTTTTTCCAAAGCCAGGAAGTCTTCCAGATAGAACACTTCGTTCAGGGCACGGGCACCGTAGAAGTAGTGCAGCTCGCGGTCTGTAGTGTGCAGTGTGCGAGTCATGTGCATAATCTGTGCACGAAGCGGAGCCATACCGGCACCACCACCTA
>CAJKDC010000067.1 GCA_905198575.1 uncultured Bacteroides sp.
TTTGTTCAGCGGTTTTCCTTTTTAGGAAACTATCACTCGAAATGTCGGATGAACCTTATTTATTTCCTGAAATACTTGATTGCTAATCTTTTGCCATTCAGTTAAATTTGTATGGAGATTATTTTTCTTTCTATGCATGTATTCTATTTCTTTCTAAGAGAATATGGGCTTATTTTTTAGTTGCTCGAAAAGTGGAAGATAGTTTTGTAAGCAACTGTAGACTAGATATAGTTAAGTTTTTTTGTTTGTTCCCCTGCGGCTCTGTGAAGAGGTATAGGGGATTTTTTATTGCTTATTACATATAAATAGCCGGAATTCTATATGTTAGAGCTCCGGCTATGTTTTTTTTGCTATATTGTATTTTTTTATTTATTACGTTTTACTGTATAGATCACTTTACCAGTTTTATTGATCATGTGCAATTTTAATTCTTTTTTGTCTGCTGTGATTAAAGAAAAACCAGATTCGTCGCTACAAAATTGAGTTCCTTCAATAGGTTTTACTTTACGGCTTAAAGACCCTGATGTGTTGACAACGTAGTCTATTTTACTGTCTTTGGGACGGATATATTGGAAGTTGTGGATATGTCCGCATAGATACATATCAACATTGGCATGTTTACGTAATACGTTGTCTAATCTTTTTTGTAAATCAAGTCTTTCAGAATCATCTTTGCCTGTTTCTGCGAAAATAGGGTGGTGTCCTACAACAATTACCCAGTCTTCTTTAGCAGAAGTGAGAACTGAGTCTATCCAATTCAATTGTTGGTTAATATCCTGCTTGCAGGCATCTGGATATTTTTGTGAATCTTTGCGGTATTTATCTATAAGCGGAGCTGTATCTACCATAACCATTCGGATTGTGATGCCGTCGTTTTCAAGTACAAATGTATAGTTTCTTGCAGGCATATTCCATCTGCCACTTATGTTTGTGTAATCAATTACAGCTTGAGGATTTCCTCTATATTCGTGATTGCCTAATATTGCATACCATGGAATCATAAGTTCTGGATGGTTATAAATGAGTTCATAATTGGTCATCCATAATGGGTCATTAACACTACGTACTCCTTCGAAATGATGTACATCTCCGGCTGCAATAACACATTCAATATCAACATTCTCTGCCATTCTTCCCATTAATTCAGCAATAGGCTTCTGGTCGTAATAGCCATTTCGTCCTAAGTCATTAGCAAGGTAGAAGTTTAATGGCTTCTCCAGTGTTTTCCATTCTTCTGGTGTTTGTGCAACTGAGGCTACAGTTATAACTGCCAGCATCAGCATTAAAAGGCTTTTTCTTAATGTAAGCATAAATAGAAAATTTTATTGTTAATTATATGCAGCAAATATCTTGCCTGATTCTGAAAATAATATGAAATTTTATTTGAAAAAATAAAGGCTGGAGTGAAGTTACCTGCAATCCAGCCTTTTCTTATGTATTTTATAGCATTATTCTCCCAATGCACCAAACTGGGCTTTAACCGCTGGAGATGTGAAAGCTTTTCCGTTAAGGTTAAGTCCTTCTGTACTAAAATATGGAGCCATGTTGGCATCGGTTCCGTTGTAGGCACCGGTCAGTACTGGAGAACCTGCTTTTACATGGAAATCCCATTCTTCATTATAAACGTATTCTGTTAAGGCTACTCCGTTAACATCAAAGTTTACGAATAAAGGATCTTTCAGGTCGTCTTTTGTTGCAATAATACTATTTTTGTCTACTACACCCACATTGTAATCTTCATGTTCGTAGTTATAGCCTTCCCAAGCGTAAGCTACGCCTGATTCATCTTCACCATCATATACAATATCACTTTTCTGGTTGCCAGAAGCATAGAAGTTATAATCTATTACAGAAGCATCAGCATAACCTTCTTCCGGATTGTTGGCGTCGGTGAAGTTCGGGATCATAGCTCTAAATTTACAGTTAACAAGCAAGTTGTTAAATACATTTGCCAATGCATTTTTTTCAACGAAGATGCATCCACCTTTTTCACCGTCGCGACGCCATCCTGCGTTGATAATTGTGTTATTGTAAGCCTGGATTTTAGCCTGATCACGGTTTTCACTTTGACCGGAGCTGGAAAGTTTTAAACCATTGGTGTTAGGACTGAACATGATGTTTCCTGCTACATCTACTTTACATCCAGCTTTTACATTGACAGCTTCTGCTCCGTCACATCCGTTTGCTGCAAAAATATTGTTTGCAATAATGGCATTACCTCCCATCATATAGATACCGTCAGACCATCCGTTTCTGATGATAGAGTTAGTAATTACATATTTACCATTAATATTGTTGGTTGTGATTTGTGGGTAAGCATCATCTCCTGCAGTATAGATACCAGCAGTAGTTGCAGGTGATCCTTCAACTACCTCACCACCTGTATATTCGATGATGGTATGGTCAATAAGCATTTCTTCACAAGTTTCTGTTGCTACAATTCCACCCCACATTTTCTTGAAAATATTTTCAGCAGTACGATCTGTTTCAGCAATAGAGAAACGAATAGGTTTTTCTGCTGTACCTTCACAATATAAGTTGCCTTTTACTGTAAATTCAACAGGAACATGATTAGTGCCTACTCCTTCAGTGCTTATAATAATTTGAGCTCCTTCTTTAATAATCAGGCTTGTTCCTTCAGCAACCGTGTAATGCTCTTTTAGATTAACAATTGTGTCAGCAGGCCAAGTAATAGTTGTTTTACTTGTACCTTCATTGTCTTGATTGTCGTCACCGTTGTTATCGCCAGGAGTTTCTGTGTCTGGTGTTTGAGGTTCATCGTCATCGCTGCAAGCGGGTAAAACTGCCATTGACAGCATTGCTGTACCAATCAGAAAGTAATTTTTCAATTCCATATTTGTCTTTTTTAAAAGGTTAGTCAATAAAATAATTATTATAGTTTATATCTTATACCGATCATGAATGATTGTCCATGCCACTCTTTACGTTCTATTACGTTACCGTTTTTGCGCTCAGAGTTGACGCTACTGGTATGGGGACCTTCTTGGATAAACCGCAATAAAGGAGTATCGAGTAGGTTAGAGGCCTTTGCAAACATGCTGATACCATTCTTGAAGCTTTTTTCTACTGATGCATCTAGTTGCATATAGCCGTCTTCCCAAATATCATCTTCATACCAGTTAGATATATCGCTCAGGCGCTTTCCTGTATAGCTTCCTGCCAACTGACCTTCCCAACCATATTTAGTACTCTTGAATAACAGTGAGAGATTTGCCACATGAGCAGCCTGACCGAATAGCGGACGGCTCTGGCGGATGGATTTTACTTCAGAACCCTCCATAATTCGCTTGTCGGTTGTTATTTCTGAATGTGTGTATGTATAGTTTGCTTTTATTCCAAACCAGTTGAAATATTTCATAATATCTACTTCCACTCCTAAATTTTGAGCATTACCAAAATTCATAGGTTTGTAATAGGTATCTTGTCCTTCGTTCAGTAAACCATATTCAATAGGATTTTTAAGCTTTTTGTAGAATAATCCTACCATGAACTGTTCAGATGATTTTGGGAAGAACTCATATCTTAAATCAATATTGTCTGCTACTGTATGTTTCAAGTCTGGATTTCCTTTTTCTTTGTAATCTTCGTTGATAATGCTGTAAGGAACAATCTCAAAAAAACTTGGACGATTGATTGAGCGCGCATATGAAAAACGGAGATTGGCATTCTTATGTACTACATACTTTGTGTGAAAGCTGGGTAAGATATCTGTATATACCTGTTTACCTTCCGGGTTTGCATTTTCTGTAGGAAATTTTAAAGTATATCCCTGATTGGTATGTTCTGCGCGGACGCCTGCAATTAATTCCCAGTTTCCAATTGTATATTTTACCATACCATATCCAGCACCAATTTTTTCGGTTGCATCATAGTTCAGCGGATCACTGATATTACCGTATGGGCGGGGCTCAAATAAAATCTCATCAAAATTATTCCAGTCTTCTCCGATGTATTGTGGATCTTTAGAGTCTGTACCTGAATTGAACGTATATTCATTGAAGAAACTGTCGCGTTTCTTGTCGCGATACATACCTCCTGCAGAAAAATCAAAAATAGTTCCGTTATCCAATACCCATTTATACATCAAATCAATATAGCCTGCTTTATCCTTGTCTGAATTATGCTCCCATCGGCGTACGGCTGCTTTTGAGGATTGTACGTGAGAGCCTAACATATAAATCTCAGCATTGTCGGGAGTTTCGCTAAAAGCTTTTGAAAGTACAGCCGACCAGTTCAATTTGAGTTTACCATCTTTTAAAAAAGCATGTTCTCCTTTCAATGTTGAATTTATGATGTACTGATGGTTCCATTTCATACGGATAGCCCGTTCTTTATCATCTTCTCCATCTCTAACCTCAGCTTCAGTCATATCCATATAACCATTATACCACATCAATTTATGATTTTCGTTGAAGTGATAATCAAGTTTTGCATGGGCTCCCATTCGGGTTTGTTGTGATGAATAGTTGCGGTACTCTATACCATTGTGGCTGTTCCCCGGTTGATAATATAATTGGCTTTCTTTTCCTCGATATGTGTTTAAATAGCTTCCGGCAAGCATTATACCCAGACGGTTATCAAAAAAACGGTCTCCGTATGACAACCCTCCTGTAAGGTCTGGCAAGGGCTTTTGCCATTTCATGTGTAAGTTACGGGTGGTAAAATTATCCATTGTAACTTTATTGTCCTCTGGCATGCCCATAGCTTCGTAGGGGGATTTTTTTGCAATAGCACCGTGGTTAAATGACTGGAAATCACGGTCGAAATACATAGAGTTATAGCCTGTTGACAGGTTTGCTGTAAACTGACGTTCAGTAGGTGCGTCTTTCATAATGAGGTTTACAGCTCCACCGATTCCGTCTCCTTCCATGTTGGCTGTCAACGATTTTGTGACTTCTAGTCTATCTAGCATTTCCGAAGGGAATATGTCAAGAGGCACGAAACGGTTTTTGTTGTCTGGACTAGGTATTTTTACACCATTAATTAATGTATAGTTATAACGTTTGTCCATACCTCGCAATATGGCATATTGTCCTTCACCGCTACTGTTTCGCTCTATGGTTACACCCGACATACGTTGGATAACATTAGCAACTGTAATATCAGGTGACAGCTCTATGGCTTTGGCACTCATTACGTTGACGACATTCATAGAAGCACGTTCAATACCACGTGCTCCAGCTTCGGTTTTACCGGGATTGCTGGCAATAACTGTTACGCCTTCTAGCATGACATCGTCAGTCTTTAGTGGAATTACAATTTCAGCATCTTTGTTGCCTACAACAATTTCTTGTTTCTTGTATCCAACGTACGAGCAGATTAATGTACATTTAGAGTCTATTGTCAGGTTAAAACTTCCATCTAACCCTGTAACTGCTCCTTTCGACGGATCTTCTTTAATGATGACAGAGGCGCCGATAATTTCTTCTCCTGTTTGGGCATCTTTAATTTTACCTTTAATATTTCTTGCAGAAATATCCACCGATAATAGCAAGAATACACCTAATACTACACTTAGTCTCATAAATAGCTTTAAATTTTACGCTGCAAAAGTAGAGGGGAGAATTTTCATGTGTGTTTCGCTTATATTTCAAAAATAATACATTGTAGAAGGATGTAAAACGTGTACCTTGAATACATAAAAGCTCCCTATTTCATGGGTTATTATCAACCTGTGAAATAGGGAGCTTTTATGTAATATTATGAAGTTTTGGGCTATAATTAACTTCTGCTGGTTTGTAAGCCTTTGTCAGACAAGCTCATTTCTACGAATCGGGCACAATTATTAGGCGGATTCTGCAACAGCAGTTGTTTGATTCTTCCAGCAGCTTCAGGGTCTTTAGCTATCATATATAAATAGCCTCCACCTCCGGCTCCTGGAAGTTTGTATCCTAAACATAGGTCATCTATCTGGCTGGTAATTGCCTGGACTGTGGCTGGATTTGTGCCGGCATCCAGTAATTGATTTTGTTCCCATGTTTTTCTTACCAGTTGTCCCATTTTCTCAAAATTACCCAGTTGTATAGCATCATGCAATTCGAGTGCATGTGCTTTCATCTGATTCAGAAGATTCAGGTGAGAAGTTGAGTTGAGAAACATGCCTCGTACGATTTCTGCTAGAATACCTTTGGCTGTTCGGGTGATACCGGTGTAGTATAGCAAATGACATTTTTTATATTCTGGGGCTGTAAACAGAAAGTCTGGCATCCATCTTACTACCGGATGTTGGCTCCATCCAGGTTGTGTCTGTAATAGTTTTACACCTTGCAGAACACCTCCATATTGGTCTTGCCAGCCTCCTCCTGTAGTAAGCAACTGTTCCAATATCAGCGTGCGGTTACATATCTCTTGTTTGTCCCAACCCAGACCACAGAAATCGCTCATGGCTCCCAGCACTGTAGAAGCCAGGATAGAGCTGGTGCCCAGCCCGGAACCTGCTGGGATAGCAGAAAGCAATGTAACCTCAATACCTGCTCCGAAGGCTTTCAACTGTTCTTCCAGTGAAGCGAACTTCTCTGTAGAGAACTCTGGGTCGAATCCTCCTAATACCAAAGCAGCCTTAGGTATGGAGAAGGGTGAACCAACTTTGGCAAAATCACGTAATTCCTGGTAAGTGGTTACGACTTCCATAGCGCCCAGGTCGATGGAACGTAAGATTACTTTATATTCTTTACAAGGTTTGAAATAAACCTGTAAAGGCGGTTGTCCGTTAAGTTCAATAGCCAGATTTACGACATTGCCTCCTTCATTCAGGCAGAACGGAGGAGTGTCTGTCCAGCCACCTGCCAAGTCAATGCGCACCGGACTTCTTCCCCATACAATCTGGTCTGCATAGACAGATAGACGAGGAGTCTGTTGCTTGTTTACCGTATTAATAAGTCCTTCACGCATCAGGCCGAATGCTTTTTCTTCCTGTGCTTTGAAGTCTTCGCCTTTGAGCTGGCTTATTCTTGCACGGAACATGGCATCGTTTACTTTGGTCATGAGCGGTGCTTTTTCGTTTAATGCAGCCGGAAGGGGGAGGTTGTGTTGGGCATAAGCTTCGGCAGCTTCTTGCAAGTTGAGCTGGTAGAATACACTCTGTTCATAGTTTTTGGCCAGTTCTACCCAGTTTTCATTACGGAAATTTTCACGCTGTGTTGCCAGTCTGCGCAGGTTTGCGTATGCCGAGATTTCATCGGCTGACATCTTGCGTGCTTTCGTCCAGATTTCCTTTCCGCTTTCCAGTTCCGGCTCGCTAGTCATCCATCGCATCGCTAGTCCCAGCTCTTCGATTGATTCGCTAACAGGGAAAATACGTGCTGCCTGTAAGTCATGGTTCAGTTCGATGTCTTCCGGTTTCAGCCCTCGTACTGCCAGCCATTCTTTTGCGGGAATACCCTGGTAAGTAACTTTTTCATCGGCCAGTGCACCTTTAAAGGCATCGTTGAAGCCGTACGGACGGGCAATATATGCTTTCTCTTCCAGAGGAACTACGTCAATGCAAACTCCGGCCGGCACTTCTATCTGCCATTCATTTACGGGGACACCAGTAATTATATTTTTGTTATGTAGCTTCCATCCTTTTCCGATGTAGCTATTTTCAATCCAAGTTTCTGCATTTTCTGCAGTTAACTTGTTTATAACAACAGCGTTCTGTATAAACATAGCCGGATGAGGCTTTACTTTACGATGCATGATAGCTCGCTGGTCGTTCACCAGATTCTGTACTGCCAAAGTAGATGAAATCATTTCCCGACTAGTTCCGTAATGATAGAATTCACCTCCCGGTAGTGGCAGGATAGCAACGCTGAGGCTGTTGAGTTCTTTGTCTTCTATGCGAGGATGTTTTCCCAAAGCCAGTCCAAATTCCGAATACATATCATAGAAAGATAATTTTCCGTCTTTCATGGAGCGTTCTGCCATAAGTTTTATCGCTTTGTCGCTAAGCAGCCAGATACCGATATCCATCAGAAACAGATAGTCCTGCATCAGTCCTCCCAACTCTTCTACGGATGGTTTTTGCAGCATGAAATCCAAATGGTCTGGGTTTTGTCGTGATGAAACAAATACACCGTGATTTTTTGCCAGGTTTGGATCTACCCATAATCCGTAGCATACTACATCAGCTTCTGGTATTTCCTGCAGCGGTTTTTCTGCACGTATATAAACATCGCCACTTGCTATCAATGTATGGAGTGAAGCGGGAGCTTTCTGCATAATCTGTTCGTAAAGAGGAAGCTGCAGAGACAACAGATTTTGTGTGAGCTTCTGCCCTTTTCCCCATCTGAACACAGGTATTGGGGTAAGTATCTTTCCTGATGGGGCATAACCTGGAAGACGTCTGCTTTGTCCGCCGGCATGGAGCAGTATTCTTTTTTCCTTGCCCAGCCATTCACTGAAATCCGCAGCGTTATCAGCTTGTTGGCATGCCTGTAATAACCAAGTTGTACCTCCTCCGGAGCCCAGCTTACTGCCAATGGGGTCCGAAGTACAAAACCATTCTTTGCGGTCTGCCTTTTCTATGTCATAAAAACATTCCACAAGATTGGGTGGAAGCGATAATAATTTTTTCATTTTGAGTAAAATTGGTTTCTTGTTGCAAAGGTGCTGATTTTCTGTTAAAAAAACAATCTATACATCTCTGAAATATGCGTATATGTCAAAAGTCAATTCAATCTTTTGAATATTCGTTCTAATCTATTATTTTTGTTATAAATATAATTCTTGGTTTTTATGAAAGATTTTCTGAAATATACCTTAGCTACGGTAGTTGGACTGGTGGTTACAGGTATCGTAATGTCTATTTTAGGCATTGTGTCCTTGGCAGGTTTTCTGTCTGCATCTCAGGCGGAAACAAGTGTAAAGAAAAATTCGGTTTTTGTCTTACAGTTTAAAGGAAATTTGTCCGAACGCTCTACATCTACCCCTTTGGATAATTTGCTGAGTGATAATTTCAGCAATATAGGCTTGGATGATGTCTTGGCTTCTATTCGTAAGGCAAAGGAACATAAGGATATTTCCGGTATCTATTTTAATCCATCTTTTTTAGTTACTTCGTTTGCGTCCTTACAGGAAATCCGTGATGCATTGGTTGATTTTAAGCAGAGTGGAAAATTTTTGGTTGCTTATGCCGACCAATATACTGCAGGTATGTATTATTTGGCAAGTGTGGCCGATAAGGTAATAGTCAATCCTTCGGGAGCTATTTCGTGGCATGGTCTTTCTTCACAGCCTGTATTTTTTAAAGATTTGCTTGCAAAGGTAGGAGTAGAAATGCAGATATTCAAAGTTGGAACCTATAAATCCGCTGTAGAACCGTTCATTGCAACCGAGATGAGTCCTGCTAACCGTGAACAGGTAACTGCTTTTTTAGGTTCTATTTGGAGTCAGCTGGTAAACGATATTTCGGTATCCAGAAATATCCCTGCTGATTCTTTGAATGCTTATGCAGACCGTGTGATGGATTTGCAGCCGGCAGAAACTTATATCCAGAATCATTTGGCCGATACGTTGTTATATCAAGATGGAGTGTTGGCTTATCTGAAAAAGCTTACTGATACAGATGAAGATGACAAGCTGGAAACACTTACACTGGAAGACATGATTCATGTAAAACAGAATGTTCCTAAGGATAAGAGCGGTAATATTATTGCGGTATATTATGCTTTTGGAGAAATTGATAATCCTTCATCTGCATCTATGGAAGGTATCAGTTCAGCTAAGGTTGTCAACGATTTGCGTAAGTTGCGTGAGGATGAACATGTCAAGGCGGTGGTACTCCGTGTGAATTCACCGGGTGGAAGTGCGTATGGTTCTGAACAGATGTGGCGTGAGGTTAATTTGCTTAAAGCCGAAAAACCAGTGATTGTTTCGATGGGTGACTATGCAGCATCTGGCGGATATTATATGTCGTGTGCTGCCGATTATATTGTGGCTGAGCCTACTACATTGACAGGTTCTATAGGTATATTCGGTATGATTCCCAATATGGAAGGTTTGCTTACAGATAAATTGGAACTTCATTTTGATGTTGTTAAGACGAATCAGATGTCGGATTTCGGCAGTTTGAACCGTCCTTTCTCAGCCGACGAGCGGGCGTTGATGCAGAATTATATTGAAAATGGTTATAAACTTTTTATAAATCGCTGTGCAGCAGGACGTAAAATGAGTCAGCAGGATATAGAAAAAATAGCCGAAGGACGTGTTTGGACTGGTCGTGCCGCATTAGAACTCGGACTGGTAGACGAGTTAGGTGGACTGGCTCGTGCAACTGAAGTTGCTGTAGAGCGTGCGGGTGTAGAGCATTATACAGTGTTGAACTATCCAGAAAAAGAAAATATCTTATCCAGTATTATGGGTGTTACTCCTGAGCGATATATCAACAGTAAAGCCGAGCAAGTTTTCGGACCTTATTATAATGGCGTGCAGTTGCTTCGTCAGGTAGAACAGATGGATCAGATTCAAGCACGTATACCATTTGATTTGAATATACGCTAATATGAATCAGAGTCCGAAAATTTATTATGCTTTGCTGCCTTTTGCTTGGCTTTACGGATTAGTTCTTCATTTGAGGAATAAACTGTTTGATTGGCATTGGCTTAAGTCCCGCAAATTTCCGATTCCCGTTATTGTTATCGGGAATCTTGCTGTGGGAGGCACAGGTAAGACGCCACATACAGAGTATCTGATCCGTCTTTTACAGCCGAATTATAATCTTGCTGTATTGAGCAGGGGATATAAGCGTAAAAGTAAAGGGTTTCGATTGGCAGGAGCGGATACGGCTATGAACGAAATTGGTGATGAACCTTTTCAGATGGCATGTAAGTATCCGGCTGTGCAGGTGGCGGTTGATGCAGACCGTTGTCATGGCATTGATTGCTTGATGCAAAAAGTGAAACCTGCTCCACAAGTATTTTTGTTGGATGATGCTTATCAGCATCGGTATGTGAAACCAGGATTAGCTATACTATTGACAGACTACAACCGGCTGTTTACACGTGATTGTTTGCTACCGGCTGGGCGTCTGCGGGAATCTGTCTCGGGAAAGAGTCGGGCAGATATTGTAATAGTTTCTAAATGTCCGGATAATCTTACATTTGCACAGCAGGAGTCTATTCGTAATGAATTGGCACTATTTGCTCAGCAGCAGTTGTATTTTACAACTTTGAAATATGGTAAATTACGGCCCCTTTTTACAAAAAAAGTAGAATGTGATTTGGACTCATTGCAGACGGACAAGCATGTACTATTAGTTACAGGGATAGCTTCACCGGTGAGGCTTATTGATGACTTGAAACACTATACGCCTAACATTCATCCGGTAATCTTTCCCGATCACCATAATTTTACAGCAGGTGACATGCAGCAGATAGTTGTTGCCTTTCAGCAATTGCCGGAACAAGAACGTATTTTGATTACTACTGAGAAAGATGCGGCTCGTCTGATAGCTCATCCACAATTGCCTGAAAAGTTAAAACCTTACATATATGTACTTCCTGTGGAAGTACAGTTCCTTAATGAACAACAAACATTGTTTAATCAGAAAATTATTGAGTATGTTAGAAAAAATTCAAGAAACAGCAGCTTATCTTAAAGCTAAAATGCACACTCATCCCGAAACTGCTATTATTTTGGGGACAGGTTTAGGTAGTTTGGTACACGAAATAACCGATAAATACGAAATAAACTATGCTGATATTCCTAATTTCCCCGTGTCAACCGTTGAAGGTCATAGTGGAAAACTGATTTTCGGTAAACTGGGGGATAAGGATATTATGGCTATGCAGGGACGTTTTCATTTTTATGAAGGCTATTCTATGAAAGAAGTAACTTTCCCTGTACGTGTTATGCGTGAGCTGGGCATTAAAACACTTTTCGTTTCCAATGCGGCTGGTGGAACGAATCCGGATTTTGAGATTGGCGATTTGATGATCATTACCGATCATATTAACTTTTTCCCCGAACATCCACTGCGTGGAAAAAATATTGAATACGGTCCTCGATTCCCGGATATGAGCGAGGCTTATTCTAAAAAACTTATTGCTCAGGCATTGGAAATTGCAGCTGAAAAAGGAATCTGTGTGCGTCAGGGTGTTTATATCGGAACACAGGGACCTACTTTTGAAACACCTTCTGAATATAAGATGTTCCGTATCTTAGGAGCTGATGCCGTAGGTATGTCTACTGTGCCCGAAGTAATTGTTGCTAATCATTGCGGTATAAAGGTATTTGGTATTTCAGTGATTACAGACTTGGGTGTGGAAGGAAAAATCGTGGAAGTGTCACACGAGGAAGTACAGAAAGCAGCTGATGCCGCACAGCCTCGCATGACAACTATAATGAGAGAACTGATAAACAAAGCGTGATTTATGTACGAAGGAAAAAGAACAGAAATTTCTACATTGGGCGAGTTTGGCCTTATAAAACACCTTACTCAAGATATTCGTTTGGAGAATAAGCAGAGTTGCTATGGCATAGGTGATGATGCGGCTGTATTGGAATATCCAGATAAACAAATTTTGGTGACAACCGATTTGTTGATGGAGGGAGTTCATTTTGATTTGGTGTATACTCCATTGAAACATTTGGGGTATAAGTCGGCTATGGTGAACTTTTCTGATATTTACGCAATGAATGGTATGCCTAAGCAGATAACCGTTTCGTTAGCCGTATCTAAACGTTTTTGTATTGAAGATTTGGAACAATTTTATGATGGCCTTCGTTTGGCTTGTGAACAGCATCATGTTGATATCGTAGGTGGTGATACGACTTCTTCTGTTACAGGATTAGCCATTTCGATTACGTGCATAGGCGAAGCGTCTAAAGAAAATGTAGTATACCGTAACGGAGCCAAAGATACAGATTTGATATGTGTGACAGGTGACTTGGGGGCAGCTTATATGGGACTGCAGTTGCTTGAGCGTGAGAAGGCTGTTTTTCAGGGTGAAAAAGAAGTACAGCCTGACTTTGCAGGAAAAGAATATCTTTTGGAGCGTATTCTTAAGCCAGAAGCACGTCGGGATATTATAGAGAAGTTGGCCGAGAAGGGAATCCGTCCTACCGCTATGATGGATATTTCAGATGGTCTGTCGTCTGAGTTGATGCATATTTGTTCACAGAGTAAAACCGGATGCCGTGTGTACGAAGAACGCATTCCTATCGATTATCAGACAGCTGTTATGGCCGAGGAGTTTAATATGAACCTTACGACGTGTGCATTGAACGGAGGAGAGGATTATGAACTGCTTTTCACTGTTCCTTTGACTGCGCATGAAGATGTAAGTCAGATTCCAGGTGTGAAGGTAATAGGTCATATAACAAAAGAGGAGTTGGGCTGTGCGCTGGTTACTCGTGATGGAAATGAGTTAGAGTTAAAAGCTCAAGGCTGGAATCCTCTTCGTGAAGAGAACGCTTGATTTTTATTCAAAATTGGGACTAAAATTACAAAATCCGCAAAAAAAATAAGTTTTTGCGGATTTTTTTATTCAAAAAGTTTGGAGATTCAAAAATAAATACTACCTTTGCACCGCAATCGAGAGATAAAGATGCAAATTGGTGCCATAGCTCAGTTGGTAGAGCAAAGGACTGAAAATCCTTGTGTCCCCGGTTCGATTCCTGGTGGCACCACAGAGAAGTCAAGTAAAGCGATTTACTTGACTTTTTTTGTATCTATTTTATGACTTCTTAGTCATTCTTTGACAGATAATGTTAACTTTGTGAATCTATGAAATCGCAGTGTAGTACAAATGTGCTAATCAGGTAGGATACATTGCATCAATTTCCTAAAAATAATCAGATAAACGACAAAATTATGCTTAAACAGTTTAAAAGAAGGTGGAAATGGGCCGTTATTGTATTAGTTGGAATTTTTATGGCTGCAGGTCTTGGTTTCCGATTTTTGATTGATAGTTCAGCAGATAAGGAGCTAGACGAAGTAGCAGTGACTGATTCTGTAGAAGTTGAAGAAATTGTCTATAAATACGGAATCCCTGTTGATCGGTATAATGTACAGTATGGTATTGTTAAACCGCGGCAAAATTTATCTGTTATTCTTTCTGAGCATGGGTTGTCGTCTGGTACAATACATAGTTTGAATGAAAAGTGTCGGGGAGTATTTGATGTCAGGAAAATCAAGGATGGTCAGGCGTATGCAATGTTTACGACTCGAGACAGTGTGCCTGTACCTCGTTTCTTTGTTTATGAAGTAGATCTAAAATCGTATGTTGTCTTCGATTTAAGAGGGGAGCTTGAAGTGCGTTGTGGTCAAAATCCAGTGGAATGGCGACAAAAAGAGGTGAAAGGAAAGGTTCAGTCTTCTTTATGGGTCGCTATGCAGGATTGTAATACCTCGCCGCAATTGGCAATTGTCTTGTCGCATATATTTGGATGGTCAATAGATTTCTTTGGTTTGCAAAAAGAAGATGAATTCCGTGTGATTTATGAGCAGGAATATGTAGAGGATAAAGGTTTGGAAAATTTTCATATCCTTGCGGCTTCATTTCGTGCTTCCGACAGTCTTTTTTATGCTATCCCGTTTATCCAAGATGGTGAAGAATTATATTATAATGCAGATGGAAATAGTTTGGAAGGTGCTTTCCTGAAAGCTCCTTTGGATTTTTACCGGATTTCATCAAGGTTTACGAACAGCCGTTTTCATCCGGTCTTAAAACGTTATCGGGCACATCATGGTGTAGATTATGCAGCTCCTACAGGTACGCCTGTATATGCAATAGGTAATGGTAAAGTAATAGCTAAGGGTTATCAGGCTGGTGGAGGAGGTAACTTTGTAAAAATTAAGCATAACGGTGCGTACGTTACTTCGTATATGCATCTTTCTCGCTTTGCCAAAGGCTTACAGGTAGGAAGTTCTGTGAATCAAAAGGAAGTAATTGGATATGTGGGTTCTACAGGTTTGTCGACAGGACCGCATCTTGATTTTCGTGTGTATGAAAATGGGAAACCTATAAATCCGCTTACTATTAAATCTCAGCCTAAGAAACCTGTCAGTCCTGAGAATGCAGAAAAGTTTGCTGTTTTGCGTGATTCGCTGGTTGCTCGCCTTTCTGCATTATAGGTCTGTTTTGTAATTATTGTTTTTCGTAATAGCGTACCCAGTCTATCTCCATGTATACAGGAAGTTGCTCAGGGTCTATAGGGCCTACCCAGCTTCCTCCTAGTTGTGAATCTATGCGGAGATGGAATGGGTCGTATGCAAACGGGAACTGACCGTCTTTACCGCCGTTAACTTTCGGATAACAAATAGAACGGACTCCATTGGTATAATATACTAGACTGTCCGGGTACATTTCAACAGCATAAATGTTATAGTCGTTTTTATTGATAGGAGCTGTTGCATATTTAGGTGGGTCGTTTTTCTGTAAATTAATGGTATAATAACTATGTGATGTCTGGTATACGTAATCATCATGATTCAGGTGTTCCATTATATCGATTTCACCACCGTATGGATAGGGGATTGGATCCGGACACATCCATATGGCTGGCCAGTAGCCATTTGCACTTTTTAGTCGGGCGCGTACTTCGATGCGGCCAAATTTAAATTCTTTCTTGTAGCGGGTCCAGATGCCTCCGGTAAGATAGCGCGCAGTATCTTCTGGATGATTCGTGTTTTTGATTGCCATTAGTTGAATAGTGCTGTCTGTAAACTGATAGAGCTCAGGGTAGTCAGCCAGATAGGCTGCCCAGCCACCGCCCCTAGGAATAGTCGACCAAATAGTGGTATCCAGTTTTCCATCATTAAAGTTTTCCTCCCAAGTGAGTTTCCATTGTGAGTCTTGCTGAGGCGTGGTGCAGCTAGCAAAGGCTGCACATGCGAGAAAGGTAGCTAGTTTGCTTTTCTTTTTCATGGTTTTATTTCTAGAATTTAGATTAGTATGGATGATATATGTTAATAATATAAAGCAATATTAATACTTTGTGTTGAATATAAAAATACTTTTGGTTACTAACTTAAAATAAAATTACTGTTGTATTATTCTGAATTTTCTTTAGTCTCCGACTTTCTCATTAAAATGACAAACTTTTCTCATTTATGAGCAGAATGTTTTTCATTTTAGTGGTGAAAGTTCCTCATAAAAGTGATAAACTTGGGCCGTACCGACATGTTTTCACTGTTGCAAAGGTGATTGTTACGCGCACGCGTATATTTAAAATGTATCATTTTGTAACCTTCT
>CAJKDC010000068.1 GCA_905198575.1 uncultured Bacteroides sp.
CAAGACAATTGCAACACAACCGTGTTTCTCAATTGCGTTGCAAAGGTACAATTATTTTTTTAATCTGCAAGCGAAATCCAACATTTTTATTGCAGTAATTGCACATTCATCACCTTTATTACCTAATTTTCCCCCTGCACGGTCCTCTGCCTGCTCCATTGTATTGGTTGTAATCAAACCGTAAATAACCGGAACATCAGTTGTAGCATTCAAATGAGCAATCCCCTGCGTTGCACCAGCGCAAACATAATCAAAGTGCGGTGTATCACCACGTACTACACATCCCAAAGCTATTACAGCGTCAACCTTACCGCTTTTTATCATCTGAGCAGAGCCATAAGTCAATTCAAAACTGCCAGGCACAGTAAGTACCAAAATATTTTCATCCTTTGCACCATGTTTCTTTAACGTAGAAACTGCACCATCCAGCAGTGCTCCTGTTATATTGTTATTCCACTCTGAAACTACAATACCAAAACGCATGCCTGAAGCATCGGGTACCGAATTAAAATCGTAATCTGATAAATTATGATAAGCTGTAGCCATATTATAAATTATTTAATAAAAAAATAACACGGGTAGAAAAGAGCCCGTGTTACCTATAGTTCTATATTATTTCAATGAGATTTTCTATATTACTTAATGGATGCACGTTCAATATACTTGTCGATATCCATTGCCTGATAAGAATTGAAATATTTCTCTTTCACCTGCTTGTATGCACTGACAGCCTCTGCATTCTTGCCCAGTTTTTCAAAAATCTGTCCAGCCTGAATCAAATAAACAGGACTCAAAGCCTGGCTGTTTGCTTTATCAGCGGCTTTCAACAAAGTAGCAGCAGCTTTATCCAGCTGTCCCATCTGTGCGTAACAGTTACCCAATGTACCTAAAACAGCAGGATTCACCAACTGGTCATCTGCACTAAAATCATTCAAATATTTGGCAGCATCTTCATATTTGCCTAACTGTGCATAACAAATGCCTGCATAAGCTTTTGCCAAGTTTCCAGCATCTGTTCCACTGAACTCATCAGCCAATTTTACAAAACCTTTGTAACCCAAGCTGTCACCATTCAAAGCCAATTCAAAAGCATCAGCTCCAAAATACTGTTCACCTTTAAAAATAGCTTCTGAAGCTTTCAGTTCATTAGGCTGTGCAATAAAATGCTGATAACCCAATGTTCCGCATACTACCACTACAATTGCTACTACAATGCCTAAAAGTAAATTTCGGTTTTTCAGCAAAAATGCTTCCGACTGATCCAAGGTCTCTTCTACATGAAATGGATCCTGAGAATGTTTTTGTTCTGTCATTTCTATATTCGTTTTTATTATTTCCTTAAATAGTATTTTTGGGTCAGCAAAAGTAACTTATTTATATGTATTAATAAAATTTGAAACGGTTTTTTTTTACCTTATATATCTTTTATGCTTAATTTTGCAATAAAATTACACCCATATATGCTATTAAAACGTATATCAATACTCAATTATAAGAATCTAAGACAAGTGGAGCTCTCCTTTTCCAAAAAGATGAACTGCATCATCGGACAAAACGGAATGGGGAAAACCAACTTGCTGGATGCTGTATATTACCTATCATTCTGTAAAAGCGCTACAAACCCGATTGACTCACAAAATATCTGCCACGACGCCGATTTTTTTGTTATACAAGGTTTTTATGCAACCGACAACGAGGAGCCGGAAGAGGTTTACTGCGGCTTGAAACGAAAATCAAAAAAACAGTTTAAACGTAACAAAAAAGAATACTCGAAGCTATCAGACCATATCGGACTCATTCCACTTGTTATGGTTTCACCAGCCGACGCAGACCTGATTGCTGGAGGCAGTGAAGGACGCAGACGTTTTATGGATATGGTTATTTCGCAATACGACAAGGAGTATCTGGATGCCCTGATTAAATACAACAAAGCTCTAAGTCAGCGAAACAGCCTTCTAAAAGCTGAAGCAGAGCCCGAAACAGAACTAATTCAAATTTGGGAAGAAATGATGGCTGTATCTGGTATGTGCGTATATCAGAAACGAAGAGCATTTATTGATGAATTTATCCCTACATTCCAGAATTATTATTCTTTTATTTCTCAAGATAAAGAAGAAGTACGGCTCTCATACGAATCGCATTTAGAACAAGGAGATTTCTTGGAACAACTGGTCAATAATCGGCAAAAAGACCGTATCATGGGATACTCTTTAAAAGGTGTACATAAAGATGACATACAGATGATGCTTGGAGATTTTCCAATCAAGCGAGAAGGCTCTCAAGGCCAGAATAAAACATTCCTTATTGCCTTGAAACTTGCACAGTATGAGTTTTTAAAAAGAACAGGCAGTAAGACTACCCCGCTTGTACTTTTGGATGATATTTTTGACAAACTGGATGCGCTTAGGGTAGAACAAATCATCAAGCTTGTATCGGGCAATAATTTCGGACAGATTTTTATAACCGATACCAACCGTGAACACTTGGATAAAATCATGGAAAAGATTAACGGAGAATACAAGATTTTTGAAGTTGACAACGGTGAAGTTCAGGAAAGAAAAGGAGATAAGGCATGAAAAGAAACAATACGGAACAGATTGGTGACATCCTCAGACAGTTTCTCAGACAAGAGGGACTGGAATCCCCGCTCAATGAATACAGATTGATTGAATCGTGGAAAGATGTAGTAGGTCCTGCTATAGCACGCTATACCAGTAACCTATACATCAAAAACCAAACCTTGCATGTTCATCTAACCTCATCGGTATTAAGACAAGAGCTCATGATGGGACGTGAATTGCTCATTCGGAATCTGAATAAAACCGTAGGTAGCCAGGTGATTGTAGATATCAGTTTTCACTGACGCACCCTTCCTCTGTCCAGACCTCATGCATCGGTATATCAAAGTTTTCTGCCGGAATATGCTGAAACAACTGAAAGCCAAAGCAAATACCTACATTATAAGAATTCAACTGAGGAAGCAAACGGTCATAATACCCCTTCCCTCTTCCCAATCGATTTCCTTGTTTATCAAACCCCATACCGGGGATAATGGCTAAATCTATTTTGCTATAATCAGAAAAAAAAGTACCCGACGGTTCCCAAATGCCATATTCTCCCTTTCTAAGGTCGCACTTGCCAGTATACCGGCATAATGCCAACTGCTCCCCCTGAACAAGAGGCAACAATATTACTTTATTCTTGCTCCACTTTTCTACAAAAGCATGCGTATGCACCTCGTCAGGCAACGAGTAATAAAGCAAGATGCAAGATGCAGAAATAAAACGTGGATGCTGCTCCAGTTTTTCAAGCAAGCAATCGGACATACTCCGTAGTTGTTCGGGAGAAATCATTCTCTTTTTCTCCCGAATCCAACTTCGCAACTTTTTTTTCTCTATTTCCATCTTCCGGATTATTTACAAGTGCTTTTTCTTCTGGAGCTTTAGGAAACGATTCTCCTTTTTCCAAAACCTCCAGCGCCTTCAATACTGCATTATCTGCTCTGTTCAGATATTCCAAATAAGACTCCATACCCAACATGTTATAAATAATGTTGCCATACAGATGTTCCTCGAACAGCCTCTTAGACTTATACATCAAAATATTGCGGCGTTTCAATCCTTTCTTTTCAGCAAAAGATGCAAATTTTTCCAGCATATTCTGCGATTTCAAATAGTCTTCCAAGGCATCTACAGTCTGGTAATCCTGCAATTTAGAACGATTATGGTCTGTATACTCAAACGCAAAACGGATAATCAAGCCTCTGGTAGCTGCCATTTTAAAATAGGAAGTCATACCAATCGTATCCTGTGGAACAAAATAGTCAGGCATAATTCCACCTCCACCATAAACTTTACGGCCTAATACAGTATAATACACTTCATCGGTATTTTGCTTAATACTATCGGCTGAGAAGAATTCTCCATGTTCATAACGAGTCAATAAATCCATCTCATAAGCCTCATCCTGCCCTTTTACATAAGGTTTCTGAATGCATCTTCCGGATGGTGTATAATAACGGGCAATGGTCAAACGAATCGCAGAACCGTCGCTAAACTCGATAGGTTGCTGTACAAGTCCCTTACCAAAAGAACGGCGGCCAATAATTGTTCCACGGTCATTATCCTGAATTGCACCAGCAAAAATTTCACTGGCAGAAGCTGAGCCTTCATCTACCAATACAACCAAAGGCAATGTCTGACTACTTCCCGTACCATTGGATGAATAATTTTCACGTGGAGATTTCCGACCCTCGGTATAAACAATCAGACGATTATTAGGCAAGAATTCATTGACCATCTGAATAGCAGCAGCCATATATCCTCCTGTATTTCCACGCAAATCAATTACCAGTCCACTGCAATCCTTCTGATTCAACTGAGCCAAAGCTATAAGTAACTCAGGGTAAGTGGTCTCGCCAAACTTATTCACTTTGATATAACCAAACTTATCGTTCAGCATGTATGCAGCATCTACACTCTTTACAGGTATGTCACCTCGTACAATTGTGTAATGCAAAATTTCTTTTTCTCCAGGACGGAAAATACCCAATTTCACTTCACTGCCCTTAGGACCTTTCAGCTTACTCATAGCCGAATTATTATTGACTATTTTTCCGACAAATGCAGTATCATCTACTTCTACAATACGGTCACCTGCCATCAAGCCTACTTTTTCAGAAGGTCCCCCCTGAATAACACTATTGACATGGATGGTATCTTCCTGAATGGTAAACTGGATTCCAATTCCACTGAAGTGTCCTTTCAAACTAGCATTGACTTCCTCAAGATCCTTAGCAGGAATATAAGAAGAATGCGGATCAAGTTCGGACAAAATCAAAGGCATAGCTTCTTCTACCAGTTCATTCATTTTTACAGTATCTACATACTGATCCTCCACAATGCGAAGCAATGCATTCAATTTATTCGAAGAGGTATTTATTATACCCAGCTTATTCCCGGAAAAATGATTGGCATAAAATGTCCCAATCCCGATACCCGCAACCAAGCACAAGGCCAGAATAAGCGGAAGAAAGCGATTTTTATTATTCGTCATAGTCATTATTTAAGATTATCATTCATTCAAATTTACGTAGACCAGCTCGATACCCGCACGTCTCAATAAATCCAATCCGTCTTCCAAACGATACTTTTCTGCATAAACAACACGCTTGATACCTGCCTGAATAATCAATTTGGCGCATTCTATACAAGGAGAAGCCGTAACATACATGGTTGCTCCCTCGCTGCTATTCCCCGAACGCGCAATCTTTGTTATGGCATTAGCCTCTGCATGCAAAACATAAGGCTTCGTAGTTCCATCCTCATCTTCGCATACATTCTCAAACCCTACGGGTGTTCCGTTATAGCCATCAGATATAATCATCTTGTCTTTAACAATTAAAGCACCTACCTGACGACGCTTACAATAAGAATTTTCAGCCCAAATTACGGCCATACGCATATATCTTTTATCCAAGCAATGCTGTTTATTTTCTGCTGTCGTATCCATAATTTTATTTTTCAAAATAATCATTATTGGAGAACATTATATATTCATTCCGTTCACTATTGAAAAGTTTAATCCATAAAATACTGTTTCCTCTGTAATAACAAGCATTCTTTACAGATGCATAAAACATACTATCCAGTTTACTTGAAGGATTCCCCTGAGTAACCCTCACCTGAGACAGTGCAAAAGTATTCTTTTTACCATCAGCTTCCCACTTAGCAGAAAACTGAAAATTTTTTCCGACTCCCTGTAAGGTTCCATCGTCATTAAACATCAGGTTATACGCTTCTGTACTTTTGGATACATCTTTCAGTTCATCCAAAGAAAGTAATCTGCCTGTATCCTTGTTATCATTTTCCCAATCTGCTGTTGTATAAGAGTTAGACCAATGCCATTTTTTACCGGTAAAAATCTCATTTACATCATCACCGGCACAACCACAAAATACAGCTGCAGCCATCAGTAAACATATAAAATATTTAATTTTCATAGTTATGGTAATTTATTTTTTCTATTTAATAATTCCATTTCTCTTCAAAAGAGCATCGATAGTAGGTTCCTGTCCCCGGAAACGCTTATACAGCACCATAGGATGCTCTGTTCCACCTCGAGACAAAATATTATTTCTAAAAGAAGATGCTACTTCCTTATTAAAAATACCATGCTTCTTAAATACTGAAAAAGCATCGGCATCGAGCACCTCTGCCCATTTATAGCTGTAATAACCTGCAGAATAGCCACCCGACATAATATGTGAGAACTGTACACTCATACAAGTCTCATCCAACTGAGGAAGTATCAATACTTCTTTCCAGGCATTACGCTCGTATTGAGAAACATCCCCTTCGAAAGATTCCGTACGTGTATACCATGCCATATCAAGCAATCCGAAACTTACCTGCCGCATACAAGCATAAGCCACATTAAAATTAGAAGCCTGAACCAACCGTTGTATAAAGCTTTCAGGTATGGGCTCGCCTGTCTTATAATGCTTGGCAAAAGTATTCAGAAAATCTCCCTCTATTGCAAAATTTTCCATAATCTGCGATGGCAATTCTACAAAATCCCAATAAACGTTTGTTCCACTCAATGAAGCAAAACGTGAATTGGCAAAGATTCCATGTAAAGCATGGCCGAATTCATGCAAGAACGTATTAACTTCCGAAAATGTCAATAAAGCCGGCTTATCGGCTGTAGGTTTCGTAAAGTTCATTACTACCGCAACATGGGGCCTGCTGTTCATGCCATCATTATCAATCCATTGCTCTTTATAACTGGTCATCCATGCTCCCGATCGTTTACCGGCACGTGGATGAAAATCGGCATACAAGACAGCCAGGAATGAGCCGTCTTCATCAAAAACTTCATAAGCCTTAACATCCGGATGATAAACCGGTATCTCGGTATTTTCATGGAAAATTAAGCCATACAAACGTGTTGCCAATCCAAAAACGCCATCAATAACAGCATTCAATTCAAAATAAGGACGTAACTCTTCTTCATCAAACTGGTATTTTTCGTTTTTAAGCTTTTCTGAATAATATGAAAAATCCCATGGCATCAGCTCAAAATCTGCTCCTTCCATTTTTTGAGCCAATTGTTTTACTTCCTCAACCTCCTCAATAGCTACAGGCTTATATGTAGCTATCAGCTCTTCCAGTAAAGTATAAACCTTGCTGCTGTTTTCAGCCATACGCTTCTTAAGTACATATTCGGCATAATTGGAGTAGCCCAATAAATGAGCCAGTTCCATACGCGTATTCACCAGCTGCTTGACTATCTCAAAGTTATTCAACTCATCATCATGTGTACACTGGGTATTATAAGCCATATACATTCTTTTACGCAATTCCCTGCATTTGCAGTATTTCATAAAAGGAACATAACTTGGTGCATGTAGCGTAAATAACCAGCCATGATCTTTACCTTTCTCACGCGCAGCACATACAGCAGCTTCGACAGCACTTTCAGGCAACCCTTCCAGCTGGCCTTCATCCTCAAGATAAAGTTCAAACTTATTCGTTTCCTTCAAATTATTTTGTGAGAAACGAAGCGTAAGCATGCTCAAATCATTGCTCAGTTTACGGAACTCATTTTTTTTCTCCTCCGACAAATCGGCTCCATTTCGTATAAAGCCATCGTAAACCTTATCCAGTAATACCGATTCCTCATCCGATAAACCGAATTCCAGCCTATTGTTGTATACGGCTTTTATACGTTGAAAAAGCTCTGCATTTAAACGTATGTTGTTTTCATGCTCCGAAATAAGCGGCATCATTTTTTCTGCCAAAGCATCCATTGTATCATTTGTTTCTGCACTCATCAGATTAAAAAAGATGGTAAGCGTGCGTTCCAACAACTTTCCAGAATGCTCAAGTGCCAGTATCGTATTATTGAATGTAGGAGTCTCAGAATTAGCAACAATTGCAGCTATTTCATTATCCTCTGCCTGCATCCCCTCCAATATAGCTGGCTCAAAGTGTTCTATCTTTATTAAATGAAACGGTATAGTTTCATGAGGAGTATTAAACGGTAACAGTAATGGGTCATTCATAACTAGCAATTAATTGTTCAAAATTAGGGATAGTAAAAATTTTTCGGTTCACTTTAATCAATTCTTTCGTTTGGAATTCCTTAAGTGCCTTAGAAACATTCAGACGAGTATCGTTTATCAATCCCGCCAAAATTTCCATTTTTATGCAAAGGACCTTTTTCCCTTCTGCACGATCACACCGCTGCTTTAAAAAAGCAATTATCTTTTCCTGAGTTGAACCTCCATGTGTAACCAGCAATCGCTTTCTCATCGACTGAGCCCGATTGCTTAACATGTTATAGAAGTTCATTTTAAAAACATCATATTTACTTAACTCATCCAGCACAAAAGCTTTTTCTATGGTCACAATGCAACAGTCTGTTTCTGCCGTATAATCGGCTGTATAATATGGATACATTCCAAAAAGCGAATAAGGCTCTATAATTGCAGGTCCCTCCAGATACTCATAAAGCGTATAATCATCACAAGAGTTAACGGTTTTGGAGAAAAGCCTGCCACTAAGCAGAAAGACCAGTTGTGAACATTCGCCATCTTGCTGTAATATAGTCTGGCCGGCTGCATATTTTTCAAAGTGAAACTTAACCTTTTCTAAAATCTTTGTAAAATCACGCTCACTGATACCCTGAAATAACGGCAACAGTAAAAGCGTATCATACATGGTTTTACTCATAATAACTTAACCTTTCCAATTATTATTTTTAACATACAAAGCTAATTAAAATTTTAATGTCATCTTTGTATTTTAGTGTTTTTTTATTGAATCTTTTTATCATTTGGTTTTCTCATATTTGTATATTCTTGCACACCGTATATAAAAAAACACTAACTTTGCTAATAAAATTAGAGACTTATGAAGGGATTTGTTTTTCAAGAATTTCTAAGCGCTTTTATTGTGCTTTTTGCTGTTATCGACATTATCGGTTCGATACCTATTATTTTAGGACTGAAACAAAAGGGACGCCCTGTAAATGCAATAAAGGCTACATTAATAGCCTTTACACTGCTCATCACTTTTTTCTATGTGGGAGACGGTATGCTAAAGCTGTTTCAAGTAGACATTGCTTCGTTCGCCATAGCAGGTGCATTTGTCATCTTTTTGATGTCTCTCGAAATGATCCTGGACGTTGAAATTTTTAAAAACACCGGTCCTATCAAAGAGGCTACTTTAGTTCCGCTAGTTTTTCCACTATTAGCCGGTGCAGGAGCATTTACCACCTTACTTTCTTTACGTGCCGAATATGCTCCTATAAACATTATTCTTGCTTTAGTTCTGAATATGGTGTGGGTTTATATTGTCTTAAAACTGACTGATTTGATAGAGCGGATTTTGGGTAAAGGTGGTATATATGTTATCCGTAAATTCTTTGGTATTATCCTGCTGGCAATATCTGCACGACTTTTTACAGCCAACATCACTTCGCTACTTGAACAATTCCAAAATCTCAAACCCTAAAAACATTAATAAAAAAGGTTGTTTGAATTTCATATTCCATGATACTCAAACAACCTTTTATATTTTCAGTGCCTATACGGCCTGATCTACTTTATCAAAAACAGCTTGAACCATCAAAGCAGTGTGTACAAACTTTACATTTCGGCAAGCCTATTGATTCTATCAGAATTTCCAATGTATTGAATTTCAATGAAGTCAGACCAAACTGTGCACGGATACGCTCTACCATTTCTTTATACTCTGGCGAGTCTGTTGTAGCATATTTGTCCAATTTAGCATTAGGATCTCCTTCAATATCCTTGATGATACGACGCGTAATCAATTCCATATCACTTTTTGAAGAAGTAAATCCAATAAACGGACAGCCGTAGATCAACGGCGGACATGCAATACGCATGTGTACCTCTTTTGTTCCGTATTCATACAGCACATTTACATTATCGCGCAACTGGGTTCCACGCACGATAGAATCATCGCAGAACAACAGGCGCTTACCCTGCAACATAGCCCGATTAGGAATCAACTTCATCTTGGCTACCAATGAACGCATGCTCTGGTTACTTGGAGTAAAGCTTCGAGGCCATGTCGGTGTATATTTTGCAATTGCTCTATGATAAGGAATTCCTTTACCTTCCGCATATCCTAAAGCCATACCCACTCCAGAATCAGGTATACCACAAGCACAATCTACTTCAGAATCGTCTATTTGCCCCATCTTATATCCACTGGCAAAACGTACCTCTTCTACATTCCGGCCTTCATAGCATGACACAGGGAAGCCATAATACACCCACAAGAATGAACAGATTTGCATTTTATCGTTTGGCTTACGCAACTGCTCCAAGCCATCGGCACGCATACGGATAATTTCACCCGGTCCTACATACTTCTCAATTTCATAATCCAAGTTGGGCAAACTGCTTGACTCACTGGTTGCAGCATAGGCACCGTTCTTTTTACCTATAATAATAGGAGTACGTCCCCATTTATCACGCGCTACAATGATACCGTCTTCAGTCAAAATCAACATTGAGCAAGAACCCTTGATTTTATTGAACACATTTTCTATACCATCAACAAAATCCTTTCCCTGAACAATCAACAGTGAAATCAACTCAGTCTGATTTGTTTTTCCCATGCTCATTTCAGCAAAGTGCATGTTGGCATCCAACAAATCCTTAACCAATTCTTCCGTATTATTGATTTTTGCTACAGTAACTATTGCAAAACGACCCAAATGAGAATTAATCATAATAGGCTGTGGATCTGTATCACTGATTACTCCAATACCCGCCTTACCCTTAAAACTTGGTAGCTCTGCCTCGAACTTAGTTCGGAAATACGAACTTTCCAGATTATGGATAGAACGAATAAAACCTTCATTCTCCGCATAGGTAGCCAATCCGGCGCGTTTTGTTCCTAAATGCGAATTGTAGTCTGTTCCATAAAACAGATCGGTAGCACATTCAGCCATTGAGACTGTTCCAAAAAAACCTCCCATTCCTAATCGATATTTAATTGTTATAATTGAGACTGCAAAAATACAACAAAAGCAGGGAACAGAAAAACAGAGAACAAAGATTTTATAAAAAGCGGATAAAAATATTATATGCCGGCCTCATCATCGCAAGCCGGACAATAGTTCACCAAAACCTTGTCTATTCGCGCCCCGTCCATATCTACAACTTCAAAACTAAAACCATTCCATGTTATGCTTTCTCCACTGTGTGGAATATGTTCCAGTCTTTCCAATATAAGTCCGGCGACTGTTGTATACTCCGCATCCTCATACAAATCTTCACGTTTAAAATAACACAGAAAATCGTAAAAAGGACATTGCCCGTCTACCAGCCATCCTTCCTTATCCACACGTTTAATGATATCCGGTTCTTCGTGTTCATCGTTCAGGTTTCCGACCAGAGCTTCGAATATATCTTTCAATGTAACCATACCTACGCAAGCTCCAAACTCATCACACACCAGTCCACGGCTGAATCCTCCGGTTTTCATCTGCTCCAATACTTTGTAAACATTCATCGACTCATGAAAATAGACAGCCTGCTTCATAATATCAGAGACTTTAAAATCCTCATTCTCAAGATATAGGACCAAATCTTTCAAGTAAACAACTCCCTTTACATGGTCCATATCGCCATCAATCACCGGATAAACTTCATACAGCACCCGTTTGAGCAAATCTTTCACCTCCTGATGGGTCATATTTATATCCATGCAAACCAAGTCACTTTTATGTGTCATGATAGAAGAAACCTTCAAGTCACCGGTCAAGAAAACACGCTGCACGATATCCTGCTCTACAGGCTGCACCTCTCCTCCTTCAGTTCCTTCCTGTACCATTGATTTAATTTCTTCCTCAGTTACTTTATTTTCGGATGCCGAAATACCCAAAAGATTAAAGATACCGGAAGTGCTCTTGGCAAGCAGCCACACAAACGGAGAGCCGATGGCTGAAAGCAACAGCATAGGGCGGGCTACTGTTTTAGCCACTTTTTCAGAAATACTTAAACCGATACGCTTCGGTACCAATTCACCCAAAATTAAAGTCAAATAAGTAACAACTACCACAATACTACCTTGAGCCAACCACGAAGCATACTTCGAAGCCACACCTACAGAAAGCAACCAGTCTGTAAAAAGTACAGCAATGGTATTTCCCGAATAAATACCTGTAAGAATACCGATTAAAGTAATACCGATTTGGACCGTAGATAAGAAATTGTCGGGCTCACCAGCCAGTTTTAACGCAGCCTTAGCTGCTTTGTTTCCTTTTTTTGCATCGGTTGTCAGACTTGACTTTCGTGCAGAAATCAATGCAATTTCTGACATAGAGAAGACTCCATTCAAAAGAATGAGTCCCAAAATAATAAAAATTTCACTCATCTGTGTTTGTCGGTTAATTTTAAGTTGCCCAAAGATAGTAATTCACAAGGAATCAGCCTTTAATTTTAAGCTATTTTAAAGCTATTATAATTCTACTCCAAAACACTATACGACTGCTGATTAGATATAAAAAAACTGCGAACCTTACAAAGATTCGCAGTAGAGCCATGTATGATAAAATTTATCACTTTATCCCATTTTTCCTGTCAGATAAGCACGCGTACGTTCATCCTTAGGATTGGTAAACATTTTCTCTGAGCTATCGTATTCTATCAATTCGCCCAAGAACATAAACATAGAACGGTCTGAAATACGTTTTGCCTGAGACATGTTATGCGTAACAATCAAAATTGTCACTTCCTTTTTCAGTTCGATAAGCAACTCCTCAATATATTTGGTCGCAATAGGGTCCAATGCAGAAGTTGGTTCGTCCATCAGCAAAATATCCGGTTGCAATGCCAGTGAACGGGCAATGCACAAACGCTGCTGCTGTCCGCCAGACAAGAAAGTACCACGTTTGGTCAAAGAGTCTTTTACCTCATCCCACAACATTACGTTACGCAGATTACGCTCAACAATCTCGTCTTTAGCACTCTTAGACAACTTGATACCGTTCAGAATGTATCCGGCCAGTACATTGTCGTAAATATTCATCGTTGGGAACGGATTAGGACGCTGGAAAACCATACCAATGCGTCTGCGCTCTTCGGTAGGATGCATTTCCAGCACGTTTTCTCCATTCAACAAGATTTTTCCTGTAACCTGAATATTCTTATACAACTCGTGCATACGGTTTACAGCTCTCAGCAGTGTACTCTTACCGCAACCAGAAGGTCCCATGATAGCAGTAATCGTATTTTTTTCCACGTCTGCCGATACGTGCTTAACAGCCATTACGCTGCTGGTATATGAAATACAAACGTCTTGTATCTGTAATATAGGATTCTTTATATTTTCCATTTCTTTGCAATTCTTTTCGCTAATAAATTCAAACATAATACAAAGGTGAGCAGGAACAGAGAAGCTCCCCAGATAAGGCTCTGCAAGTTAGGGTCGTTGAAAAATTCCCAAATCAGCAAAGGTACGGCCGACATAGGTTTACCCATATTCCAACTGATGGCTGCACCACCCAGTGCAGTAAACATCAATGGAGCTGTTTCACCGACTACACGGGATATTGCCAGCAGAATACCAGTAAAAATACTACCGAAAGCCGACGGCAACATCACTTGCAGCATCACTCTCCAATAGCTTCCTCCCAAAGCCAGACCGGCCTCTTTCAATGTATCGGGAAGAATCTTCATGGTTTCCTCTGTAGAACGGATAATCAAAGGAAGCATCATGATGAACAATGCCACACTACCTGCAAAAGCAGAATAACCTTTCATGGGCACAACCACCCATATATATGTAATAATACCTATGATAATAGAAGGGGTTCCCTGCAGAAGGTCGGTCAGATAGCTGACCAGCGTCGCAAACCAGTTACCTTTGTATTCCGAAAGACAGATACCACAGAAGATACCTACAGGAATTGCAACTATCGCTGCCAGAAAAAGCATCAGGAAAGTACCTACAATACCATTGGCAATACCACCCGGAATTGTTTCTCCTGCCTGCATGGCCATCATAGCCTTATAAGCATTCGGGGTTGCCTCGGTAAGGAAAGACCATCCCAGCTGTTCCCATCCCTTAATCAGGACTTCGCCTAATATCGCAAGCAAAGGAATGGCAGTCAGACCAGAAAGAATGCATACTACCCAATAAAGCAGGTTGTTTTTAAAAATACGGAATCTTAATTTACTATCTTGTACCATATTCAGAACATCATTTAATTACACATGCTGGGCACGGCGTATCAATACTTTTCCTATCATGTTGATAATTGCTGTAATAAGGAACAGAAGCAGTCCGATGGCAATCAACGATGACAACTTGAGTCCGTCAGCTTCTCCAAACTGGTTGGCAATGATACTGGCCATTGTGTTTCCCGTCGTACGCAGTGTGTCTGGCATCTGGTTTGTATTACCAATCAGCATGGTTACCGTCATGGTTTCTCCCAAAGCACGGCCAATCGCCAAAATATATGCCGAGAAAATACCTGAACCGGCCATCGGGAAAATTACTCGTCTGATCACTTCAGCACGGGTAGCTCCCATTGCATACGCACCTTCCTTCAAGTCAGAAGGAACCATTTTAATAAATTCCGAACTCAGTGAAGCTGCATACGGCACAATCATAATGGCCAATACAAAGGCTGCTGTCAAAATTCCGGAACCTTGCGGAGAAAGATTCAGATGCATAAATACGTGACGCAATGCATAAAAACCCCACAAACCGTAAATGATTGATGGAATACCGGCCAGCAAATCGGTAACAGTACTCAATATGGTAGCGATTTTCTTTCCTCGGAAGTATTCACCTGTAAACAGTGCCACAGGCAACGAGAAAGGAATACACATCAGCAAAGCCAATGCCGTAGTAAGCAGCGTTCCTGTAATGAACGGCAATGCACCATAACTTTCCTTACCGGCTGTTGTCACCCAATCGTCAGAAAAAATAAAGTTCCAGAAGCCAAAGTGCTCGAAAGCACCAGAGGCATCATTGGTAAGGGAGTAGATAATTCCCCCACCAATGACCGGTATAACAACCGCCGAAAGTATCAGTAATGCGCGGAATATTTTGTCCTGCATAAACTATTTCGATTTTTATTTAAGAATAGGTTGTCCGTTGAATGTAACCTCTTTCAGGTTCTGAAGGCTCTTTTCGATTGCGCTCTTTGGCAGTGGAGCATAGTGTACAGTTTCAGTTGTTTTCTGAACCGGCTCGCTCAACATATACTGAAGCATGTCCAAAGTAGCCTGAGCTTGTTCCATTGTACGGTCAGAGTAGCTCTGTTCTTTATAGATAAGCAACCAAGTGAAACAGCTGATAGGATAAGCACCTGCAGCGTCTGCATTGGTAATAGAGCAACGTGTATCCTGCGGAATTTCACCGGCAGCTGCTGCCGAGATACTTGCTGTAGAAGGAGTTACCAGTTCACCGCGAGTATTTACAATACTTGCATAAGGAATTTTCTGTGCAAATGCATATTCAGAACCGATATAACCGATTGAATAAGGAGTCTGACGGATAATACCAGCTACACCCGGATTACCTTTTGCAGCCTGACCTACTTTAAAGTCAACTGTTTTTCCTGCACCAAAATTGTTTTTCCAGTCTTCGCTTACCCTGCTCAAATAATCGGTAAATACGAAAGTTGTACCACTACCATCCGAGCGGTATGCCGGGATGATTTTCTTGGCAGGAAGTTTTACATCCGGATTCAGTTTCTGCAGACGTTCATCGTTCCAGCCTGTGATTTTGCCGCTATAGATGTCTGCAATAACATCTCCCGAAAGATTCAAAGCTACCACATCCGGCAAATTATAAGCCAAAACAACAGCACCCATACAAGTCGGGATATGTACTACTGGTTTCATTTCAGCCATTTCCTTGTCGCTCAGGAAAGCGTCGCTACCTGCAAAGTCTACAATACCGTCTTTCAGGTTGCGGACA
>CAJKDC010000069.1 GCA_905198575.1 uncultured Bacteroides sp.
CACGCCATAACGAGGTAGCACCCAACCAGTTTGAGCTGGCTCCTATCTTCGAAGAGTGCAACCTGGCTGTCGACCACAATATGCTCATCATGTCGCTCATGCGAAAAATAGCCCGTACACACGGATTCCGTGTATTGCTGCACGAAAAACCGTTTAAGGGTGTGAACGGTTCGGGAAAACACAATAACTGGTCGCTGGGTACTGATACCGGTATCCTGCTGATGGCTCCTGGAAAAACGGCTGAAGAAAACCTGCGTTTCATCACGTTCGTAGTCAACACACTGATGGCTGTCTACCGCCACAACGGTCTGCTGAAAGCATCCATCATGAGTGCTACCAATGCACACCGTCTGGGCGCCAACGAGGCACCTCCTGCCATCATCTCGTCTTTCCTGGGCAGACAATTGAGCAAGGTGCTGGACCACATGGAAGACAGCTCAACAGACGAACTGATTTCTTTGGGCGGCAAACACGGCATGAAACTCGATATTCCGCAAATTCCGGAACTGCTGATTGACAATACCGACCGCAACCGTACATCACCTTTTGCCTTCACCGGAAACCGCTTTGAATTCCGTGCCGTAGGTTCGGAAGCAAACTGTGCCAGTGCCATGATTGCCCTGAATACGGCAGTAGCCGAACAGCTTATTCTGTTTAAGCAAGATGTAGATGCCCTGATTGAAAAAGGGGAACCCAAGATTTCGGCTATCATCCAGGTAATACGGAAATACATCAAACTGTGCAAACCTATCCGCTTCGACGGAAATGGCTACAGCGATGAATGGAAAGAAGAGGCAAAACGCCGTGGTCTGGACTGTGAAACAAGTTGTCCGGTTATCTTCGACCGTTACCTGACTCCGGAAAGTATCAAGATGTTCGAATCGACCGGTGTAATGACTCAAAAAGAGCTGGAAGCCCGCAACGAGGTAAAATGGGAAACCTACACCAAGAAAATCCAGATAGAGGCCCGCGTACTGGGCGATTTGGTGATGAACCATATCGTGCCCGTAGCAATCGAGTACCAGACCAAGCTTATCGACAATGTTTATAAGATGAAAGGACTTTTCCCTGCTGAAGAAGCAGAAAAGCTTTCATCGGAAAACATGGCCATCATCCGGAAGATTTCGGAACATACCATCTACATCAAGGAACATGTGGATGCCATGATTGAAGCCAGAAAGCAGGCCAACAAGATTGAAAACGAGCGTGAGAAAGCAATTGCCTACCACGACAACATCTCGCCTATGCTGGAAGAAATCCGTTATCACATCGACAAGCTGGAACTGATTGTGGACGACCAGATGTGGACACTGCCCAAATACAGAGAATTGTTATTTATAAGATAAAGATAAAAGATTCTATTTGTTTATTGAATGTCTGTTTATGCGAGCTCGGATCGTTGTGAAAACAATCCGGGCTCATTTTTTACTTTTTTACCCATATACGGCAAATCCTATTTATTAATTATTAACTTTGCCATAGCTTATGCTATCCGAGTAAAAAAGCCAAAGAATCAAACACTAAACAAATATAAAAATGAAGACACTTTCAAACGATTTCATTACTATCCAGATATCCGACCATGGTGCGGAACTGACCAGTATAGTAGCTAACGACAAAGAGTATTTGTGGCAGGCAGACCCGAAATTCTGGGGACGCCACTCTCCGGTGCTTTTCCCGCAGGTAGGACGCGTATGGAACAATGTTTACCGCCACGAAGGAAAAGAATACCAGTTGGGGCAACACGGATTTGCCCGCGACCGCGATTTCCAGCTGACATACGAAGAAGACAATGCCGTAATCTATGCACTTGAGAGCGATGAAGAAAGCTTGAAAGTATATCCTTTCCCGTTCATTCTGCAAATAGGTTACCGCCTGATTGGAAAGAAGATAGAAGTAATGTGGGAGGTTGAGAATACCGGCGACAAGGATATGTATTTTCAGATAGGTGCACATCCGGCTTTTTACTTTCCCGATTTTAACCTGAATACAAAAGAACGCTGCTTCTTTGCATTCGATACCCAAAACGATCTGGAATATATCTCACCGGCAGAAAAAGGATGTGTATCGCCTACACGCCACACGCTTCACCTGACTGAAGGCGTAATGCCTGTAGACACGCATACATTCGACTGTGACACTTACATCTTCGACAACAGCCAGCTGAAAAAAGTAACCCTGCTGGACAAACAAAAGAAACCGTGTCTGAGTGTAGAATTTACAGCCCCGCTGGTTGCACTATGGGCTCCTACTGTAGCACATCCGGATGTGCCTTTCGTTTGCATTGAGCCGTGGTACGGACGCTGCGACCAGGTTGGCTACAAGGGTGAACTGAAAGACAGAGAATGGATGCAGCATCTGGAACCCGGAAAGACTTTCCGCACCAGCTACAACATCATTATCGAATAAACGGAATCAGGACATCATTCGGGGGCTATCATAAAGCTGTAGCCATCCCGCTGAAAATAATAAGAGCTGTATCGTCATAGGGTGCGATACAGCTCTTAATCATTTATGGAATATAATTTACTTTAATACCGGCAAAACGACACGCGAAGCAGCTCCTTTCTGATGATAAATCTTGATATGCTGTTTCATCTCGAAATCATCTTCAGTACAAGTGTACGTGTTGATGAACTTTTGAGGATTACGGTCGATGATAGGGAACCATGAACTCTGAATCTGAATCATCAGCCGATGCCCCGGCATAAACGTATGGGCTACATCGTATAAAGTATAGTTTACGGGAGTCAGCTTGCCCGGCTCGAATGCTTTCGGGTGCTCAAAGCTTTCACGATAGCGTCCGCGGAACAGTTCACCGCGTACCATCATCTGGTAGCCAGCCATCGGATAGTTACCGTTCTTCAAATATTCTGCCGCTTCCTTCGGCTGTTTGTAGTTATCCGGATACACATCAATCACCTTCACCATAAAGTCGGCATCCGTACTGCTCAACTCTGTCATCAGTTCTACCTGAACAGGGCCTGCAAGAGTAAGCGGTTCCTCCAACGGTTCGGTCATAAACGTAATCACATCCGGACGGGCTGTAGCAAAGCGCTGGTCGTCAATCATATATTCTTTTGTACGATACGTAGTAGGATTTCCGGTATAAGGGACAGGGTGTTCCATATCCGATACATACTCTGTATACGAAGCTGCTTCCTGCGGTTCGGTTTCAGAAACAGAACCGTCGGCATGCAAATAGAAAGGTGTTTCCACCATCTTATCCGAAGGCCACTGGTCGTAAGTTTTCCAGGAATTTTCACCCGAATAGAATACATTTACCTTATGCGAAGGTTTTTCTCCCTTACCTTCCAGGTAATAACGGAAGAATGGATATTCGATTTCGTCCATATAATAGGCAGATGTGCTTTCGCCAAAGTAAACGTTGCCGAATCCCTGGAATCCGCGTACGGTCCAAGCACCATGCCACCAGGGACCGAAAGCCAGATACAGTTCTGTATCGGGCGACTGCTTACGGATGGCCTGATACAGATTCCATGCTCCGTAGCAATCCTCCGAGTCGTAAAGTCCGCCTACAACCAGCATTGCAGGTTTCAGATTATAGCAGGAAGTACGTGCATCGCGTTCCTGCCAGAAGCTGTCGAAATTAGGATGTGTCTTAATCAGATTCCACAATGTTTCTCCTTCATCATTCACCAAATCATCGGCATTTTTGAAAGTACCCAGACGCAAGAAGTCTGTATAAACATCAGTCTTCACAATCTGGTCCATCACACCTTTTCCCATCCATTTTCCTTCCAGGTACGGCAGGAAGTTGGTTGTCTGCAAAAAGGTAAATGCCCCGTTATGGTGGCGGTCGTCACCCCTGAACCAGTCGGTTACAGGTCCCTGCGGCGATACAGCCTTCAGTGCCGGATGTCCGCATGAAGCAGTCATGGTTGCATAAAAGCCGTCGTAGCTAATACCCCACGTTCCTACGGCACCGTTGTTATGGGTATTTTTAATCAGCCATTCAATGGTATCATACGTATCGGTAGCCTCATCGATATCTTTCTTGGACTTTTTGTTTTTGTTAAGCGGACGCACCTGCACAAACGTGCCTTCGCTTTTATGTCTTCCGCGCACATCCTGATACACGATAATATACTTGTTATCGATGTAGTTTTTGAGCGAGCTGCGCAAGCCCCGTTTCAGTGTCTGTCCGTAAGGAGCACATGAGTACGGAGAACGGTGCATCAAGATAGGGTGACGCGAACTGTTGTCTTTAGGCTCGTACACAGCCGTATAAAGTTTAACTCCGTCGCGCATCGGAATCATGACCTCACGCTTGGTATAGATTTTCTTCAATGCCAGCTCTACGCTGTCCTCCTGCTGTACGACTTTCTTTGCCAGGGCTTCTGCACACCCGAAAGCCGTAAGCAACATCATTACAAATAAAAGTTTTCCTCTTGTCTTCATAATATTACTTGTGAATTCTTAGTTTTAAATTTATTCTCATCGGCTTCCCAGGTATAAGAAGAACATACCTATCATAACCAGTATCAAGTCGACCACCTTGCTCTTGAGATTCTTTTCCCTGAAAAGCATAGCCGCACACAGGAAAGAGACAATCACACTACCTCTACGTACCATAGATACAATGGAAATCATAGAACCGGGCAAGCTCAATGCATAGAAGTATACGAAATCGGCAGCCGAAAGGAATATGGATATACATATAATACACCAGTCCCACCGGAAAGGTGTCGTAGCCTTGCGCTTGGGCCACCACAACAACATCAACACACTTCCCATAATAAACAGCTGGTAAATATTATACCAGGACTGAACTACCATACGGTCGAATCTTGCCATCAGAAACTTATCATACAAGCCACTTACTGCCCCCAGAAATGCGGCCAGTACGATGCAAAATATCCATTTATTATGTCTGAAATCAATTCCTTCCTTTCGTCCGGAACGGCTTAGCATAAAAAAAGACACAATGGCCAAAGTTACACCGACCCACTGATACAAGTTAAGGCGTTCACCAAAGACCAGCATAGCTCCCACAAGCGTCATCACCGGACGCGTTGCATTAATCGGGCCAACAATCGTGAGCGGCAGATGTTTCATACCGAAATATCCCAAGACCCATGATGAAAGCACGATAAACGATTTTACCAGAATAAAACGATGCACTTCCCAACCGGCAGCAGGTACATAGAACATAGAACCTTGCAACCACTCCGGCTTACATGCAGAAATCAATATAAACGGTAAAAAGATGAGACTCGAAAACAGTGTATTAAGTCCCAGAACAGGAAGGACTGCATTGTCTTTCAATGATTTCTTCTTGAAAACATCATAAAATCCCAACAAAGCAGCCGACAAAAAAGCCAATAATAACCACATAATTTCCTTAAAATGCTTTTATTAAAAAATATGCCCTGCAAAAACACTATTCTGCAACAAAAATATCCTCAGGGTAGCCTACATCTACCAGAAACAGCGCATGGCCAGGTGCCGATGTACCTGCCGCGCAACGGTTTTTCCGATTAATAATATCGCGAAAACCATCGACCGATAGCTTGCCTCTTCCCACCTCAATTAAAGTACCGACTATGGCCCGCACCATATTTCTGAGGAAACGGTCGGCCTGAATCGTAAACACCCATTCCTGAGGTCCTTCCTGTTTCCAGCGGGCATGCATAATCTTGCAATTGTTTGTCTTTACATCTGTGTGCAGTTTACTGAAGCTTGTAAAGTCAATAAACTCAAACAAGACTTCGGCCGCTTTATTCATCGCTTCAAAATCCAATGGCTGAAAAATTCTCCAGGCATAACTCCGGTGGAACGGATCCTTACGCAGGGTAATGTGATACTGATATTTTCGGTAAGTTGCATCAAAACGGGCGTGAGCCTCCGCACGCACTCTGCGAACTTCGTGTACAGCAATATCGGGAGGCAACATACGGTTCATTTTATCAGTCAGTCTTGCACAGTCCAGCAAGTCCGGAACTTCAAAATGAGCAACCATCCTGCTGGCATGCACACCTGCATCTGTCCGGCCAGCCCCTACGACCTCAATCGGCTGACGAAAGAAAGTCGTCAAAACTTTCTGCAATTCCTCCTGTACACTTATACCGTTAGGCTGTATCTGCCAACCATGATAATTGGCACCATCATAGGCAAAATAAACGAAATATCTAAACATACGGGATACAGCTTTTTATCTGGCAGTGATGTGGAAACATCCCTGACGCAACTCATATTTCACATAACACTTACCGTCTTTCTTCAAATCACGCAAAACTTCAGAAAGTACCAGCTTCAAAGTATCGGCACTTACATCCTGCATCGGACGTCCATCCGGGTCTTCTACTTTCCGAAAACGTTTCCAACTGACATCAAAGGTCGTACCATAAGCGTGGCATGAATTGCTTGAGGCATTACTGTTGGAACGACGCAAACGCTTGACGTCACGCTGTGTACGCAAGACAGATGTTACAATGATTTTATTAGGATTCAAGCCCTTGTAATCCAGTGAATCCAAAAAGACGGCCCCCAGTGTATCGAGCAATTCACTGGCCTTCGGTACCAGGAAAGGAATAGAATGTGTAAGCGAATCCACATCATACCACTCGCACTCCTTTATTTCGACCAAACGGTCTCCCAATTCGACAGCCTCTTCACGCGAAGCCAACGGACGGATACCGTTTTTCTTGGCCGCTACCAGCTGTACATTATTCAGGTCATTGAAACTACGTTTGTAACTGATTACCCCGCGAATGTTATGAGGGTTATTCATTTTCATCGACATATCCTTTTCCTTACATCCGAAAAATATACAAACGGACGAAAAAACTAACAAAAATCTACAAAACCGTAACATATTTTCTACACATATTTATTCGAGGCACAAAGATAGTGAAATAAAGTGAAAAAGAAAGATAACATAAAAAACTTACGTCTAAAGTCAAAAGAATAAGTCCAAATTAGAGAATAAATCCAAAGGAATCACTAAATTTGCAAAACAGTTGAATAAAAATTGAGGGAGAATAGATTAAAGCTGACTGAATGATAGAAAAGCATATTGTTTTAGAAGACACTGATCCGGTAATATTTTATGGTGTAAACAACACCAATATACAGATGATAAAAGCGTTGTTCCCAAAACTACGCATCGTTGCCCGCGGGAACGTTATCAAAGTGATGGGCGACGAAGAAGAAATGTGCGCCTTCGAGGATGCTGTAACGGCACTTGAGAAGCACTGCGTAAAGTACAATTCACTGGATGAGGAAACCATCCTTGACATTGTAAAAGGCAACAAGACACAAGCCGAAAACTCAGGCAACGTCATCGTTTTCAGTGTAACAGGAAAACCCATTACTCCTCGTAGCAGCAATCAGCTGAAGCTGGTAAAAGAATTCGATAAGAACGATATGATTTTTGCCATCGGACCTGCCGGTTCCGGCAAAACATACACAGCCATTGCCTTGGCTGTACGCGCTCTGAAAAACAAGGAGATAAAAAAAATCATCCTCAGCCGTCCTGCAGTGGAGGCAGGCGAAAAGCTGGGTTTCCTTCCGGGAGACATGAAAGAAAAAATAGACCCCTACCTGCAACCGTTGTACGACGCCCTGCAAGACATGATTCCAGCTGCCAAGCTGAAAGAATACATGGACCTGAACATCATACAAATCGCACCGCTGGCTTTTATGCGCGGCCGTACACTGAACGATGCTGTAGTGATATTGGATGAGGCTCAGAACACAACCTCCCAACAAATCAAAATGTTTCTCACCCGTATGGGTATGAACACCAAGATGATTATTACCGGTGATATGACCCAGATTGACTTGCCCAGCTCTCAGACTTCAGGTCTGGTACAGGCATTGCATATCCTGAAGGGAGTAAAAGGTATCAGTTTCATCGAGCTGAACAAAAAGGATATCGTCCGTCACAAACTGGTGACACGTATCGTCGAAGCCTATGAAAAATTCGATGAATCGCATAAAGAAGAACGAATGCAGAAAAAAGCTGCCGCCGCTTCTAAAGATGACGGGAAAAAAGATATCGCCCAATAAAATGACTTTAAACGAAATGTATCATTATTAATACGTAAAGCAATGAGTAAAGCATTAACAAAAACAGATTACAACTTTCCTGGACAAAAAAGTGTATACCATGGTAAAGTACGCGATGTATACAACATCAACGATGAGAAACTGGTAATGGTAGCAACAGACCGTATCTCGGCCTTCGACGTTGTATTGCCTGAAGGTATTCCTTACAAAGGACAGATGCTGAACCAGATTGCAGCCAAATTTCTGGATGCTACTACCGATATTTGTCCTAACTGGAAAATTGCTACTCCAGACCCAATGGTAACTGTAGGTGTTATGTGTAAGGGTTTCCCAGTAGAAATGATTGTACGCGGATATTTGTGCGGAAGCGCATGGCGTGCTTACAAAAGCGGTGTTCGTGAAATCTGCGGTGTAGCACTGCCCGACGGTATGCGTGAAAACGAAAAGTTCCCACGTCCTATCATCACTCCTACCACTAAAGCCGAAATGGGATTACATGATGAAGACATTTCTAAAGAAGAAATTCTGGCAAAGGGACTTGCAACTCCTGAAGAATATGCTTTGCTGGAACAGTATACACTGGCTTTGTTCGAACGTGGTACACAGATGGCTGCTGAACGTGGACTTATTCTGGTTGACACCAAATATGAATTCGGTACATACAACGGCGAAATCTATCTGATGGACGAAATCCATACACCTGACTCTAGCCGTTACTTCTACTCAGAAGGCTATCAGGAACGTTTCGAAAAAGGCGAACCACAGAAACAGCTTTCTAAAGAATTCGTACGTGAATGGCTGATGGCCAACAACTTCCAGGGAAAAGAAGGACAGACTGTACCTGAAATGACTCCGGAAATTGTAAACTCTATCAGCGACCGCTATATCGAGCTGTACGAACACATCACTGGTGAAACATTCGTAAAAGCTGATACAGCTAACCTGTTGGAACGTATTGAAAAGAACGTTACAGAATTTCTGAACAAATAAATTACATTGAAAAAGTTGACAGGCAGTCTTCATGTCTGCCGTCAACTTTTTTTGTTTCCCACACCAATCATTCACACCATGACCAATTATCCCCAAGAAAAAATCAAGCCTTATAACGAAGAAGAACGGAAAGCCGTACAAGTTGAAAAAATGTTCGATAACATTGCACCGGCTTACGACACACTGAACCACACCTTGTCATGGGGCATCGACAAGTGTTGGCGACGCAAGGCTATCAATTGGCTAAAACCATTCCGCCCACGCAGAATGATGGATGTAGCAACCGGTACAGGCGACTTTGCCATTCAGGCTTGCCAGGTTTTACATCCGGACGAACTGATAGGTACAGATATTTCGGAAGGAATGATGAACGTGGGAAGAGAAAAAGTCCGCCAGGCCGGACTGGACCGACAAATTTCCTTTGCCAAAGAAGACTGCACAGCACTATCATTTCCAGACAAGCGCTTCGACGCCATCACCGTAGCATTTGGTGTGCGCAATTTTGAAAATCTGGACAAAGGATTACAGGAAATGTATCGTGTGCTGGATGACGGCGGTCATCTGGTCATCCTTGAATTGTCCGAACCTGAGTGGTTCCCGATGAAACAACTGTATGCAGTGTATTCGAAAGTAGTAATTCCTACCCTCGGAAGACTCTTATCCAAAGATCGCAGTGCCTACACCTACCTGCCTCAATCCATCAAGGCTTTCCCGCAAGGAGAAGTCATGCAGCAAATCATCCTCAAAGCCGGATTCAGCAAGGTAAGTTTCAAAAGACTGACACTGGGTATCTGTACGTTATATCTTGCAACTAAATAATAAACCGAATATGAAATTATATGGCTTAATAGGGTATCCGCTCGGACACTCTTTTTCGAAGAATTTCTTCAACGAGAAATTCAATTCTGAAAATATTGATGCGACATACGTAAATTTCGAAATATCTTCTATCGACTATTTGCCGGGTGTACTGGCATCTAATCCGGAGTTGGTAGGATTTAACGTAACCATTCCCTACAAAGAGCAGGTCATTCGTTTTTTGGACAACCTTGACCCTGTAGCAGCCGCCATCGGTGCCGTAAACGTAGTTAAAGTACAGCGTGAAAAAGGAAAAGTAAAACTCACAGGCTACAACTCAGACGTACTGGGCTTTACCCGCTCTATCGAGCCGCTGCTTGAATACCAGCATAAAAAGGCATTGATACTGGGTACCGGAGGGGCTTCAAAAGCCATAGCATACGGTTTAAAGGAGTTGGGACTGGAAATCAAATTCGTATCACGTAATCCGAAAGACGAAAATACACTGGCCTACAATCAGCTTACTCCCGAAATTATGGATGCCTATAAGGTAATCGTAAACTGTACACCCGTAGGTATGTATCCCAGAGCAGACGAGTGTCCGGACATTCCCTACGAATGCCTTACCCCGCAGCACTTGCTGTATGACTTGCTCTACAATCCTGATATCACACTCTTCATGAAAAAAGGAGCTGACCAGGGAGCTATTGTAAAGAACGGACTCGAGATGCTGTTGCTGCAAGCCTTTGGAGCATGGGATTTCTGGAATGAATAACCCTATACATGCATGAAAAAGAAAATCATTATTGCTGTCTGCACATTCATCATACTGTTGGGTGCGGCACTGACTGGAGGAAGCCTCTACCTGATAGATTACTCCCTGCGTCCTGAGAACCGAGGAAAAGACTTGGAAGCCTCCGAAGCTTTCATGCGACAAACCTATCCGCAGATTGTTCCCTGGCTGGACAGCCTGAAACTGCACGATGCTTTAAGAGACACCTTTATTACGGCAAACGACGGAAAGACACGCCTGCATGCCTATTATGCCTACGCGTCACGTCCGGTAAAGCAAACAGCCGTCATCGTACATGGCTATACCGATAACGCCATTCGTATGTTCCACATCGGTTATCTGTACAATCAGTGTCTCAACTACAACATTCTCCTTCCCGACCTTCGCTACAGCGGACTCAGTCAAGGAGATGCTTTCCAAATGGGCTGGCTGGACCGTCTGGATGTCAGCCAGTGGATAAAAGTCGCTCCAGCTATTTTCGGCGATTCCCTGCAGGCCGTTGTACACGGTATCTCAATGGGAGCTGCTACCACCATGATGACCTCGGGTGAACCTCAGCCGGATTATATCCGGTGCTATGTAGAAGACTGCGGATACACCAGTGTATGGGACCAGTTCCGCAAAGAGCTGAAAGAACAGTTCGGATTGCCGGCATTCCCGCTCCTACACATGGCAAGCTGGATAAACCAGTTGCAGAACGGATGGAACTTCACCGAAGCCTCAGCCATTGAGCAAGTCCGCAAATGCGAGTTACCCATGCTCTTCATCCACGGCGACAAAGACGACTTCGTTCCTACCTGGATGGTGTACGAAGTCTACCGTGCCAAACCCATGCCCAAAGAAATATGGGTCGTTCCGGGTGCCGAACATGCCACGTCCTACAGAGACAATCCGGAAGAATATACCCGCCGTGTAGACAGTTTTGTAAATAAATATTGCAAATAATGAAATAATCCCGTACCAAATAGATTGGTGCGGGATATTTTTTTATATTTGCAACACTATGAAACGAATAATATCTATTTCAGCATTTTTTTTATCGTTTTTCCTGCTTTTCACATTACATGTAAAAGCTTATACGGTAGACGATATTCCCATGGTGCACCTGCAAAACCGCATGCGCTATGTGTCCAACCCCGACCATATCCTTTCGGAACAGGCTGTTACTGCCATGGATACCATTCTCTATAACCTGGAAAACCAAAAAGGCATACAGGTAGCCGTTTTTGCCGTACGCGAAATCAGCGGAGGCAGCGTATTCGACTTTGCACAGCAACTCGGAGAAAAATACGGTATCGGACAACAAGGGAAAGACAACGGACTCATCGTACTGCTGGTAACGAACGAACGAAAAATACGTATCCACACCGGTTACGGTCTGGAGGGAGTTCTGCCCGATGCCATCACCAAACGTATACAGTCACGCTACATGGTGCCATTCTTCAAGAACGAAGACTGGGACGAGGGAATGCTGGCTGGTATAAAGGCCATCCGCACATATCTGAACGACTACGACCCGGAAAATCCGCAAGCTTCCCATCAGGAAGAAGGCTTCCCCATCGAACTGCTTATCGTCCTGCTGGTATTCGGAATTATACCCGTCATCATCTGGACCAACAACTGGTGGAAGCGCCGTTGTCCCAAATGCCACAAGCATACCTTGCACGAAGTTAGCTCACACGTCATTACCCGTTACCGCAACTCCACAATTGAAGTGGTAGTAATGCGCTGTTCACACTGCCATGCACAATTCTCATTCCGGAGACAACGAGGAGGCGATGACGACGACCATCACCACACTACCGGCAGCGGTCCTTTCTGGGGAGGCTTTATGGGAGGAACATTCTTCGGTGGACGAGGTGGTTCATCCGGCGGCTTCGGTGGAGGCGGAAGCTACGGAGGCGGTGACTTTGGCGGAGGTGGCTCTGAAAGTGATTTTTAATAAGAAAAACTATAAATCAATAACCATAAAACAAACAACAAAGTATGAAAAAAACTTGGATTATCGTCATTGGAGTAATAGCTGTACTGGCTGTTATCTGTACCACATCGTATAACTCAATGGTCGCTATGGACGAAGGCGTTGCAACAGCCTGGAGCAATGTAGAAAACCAGTATCAGCGCCGTTCCGACTTGATTCCTAATTTGGTTAATACCGTAAAAGGATATGCCGCACACGAACAGGAAACCCTCGAAGCAGTGGTATCGGCACGTGCCAAAGCTACACAGACCCAGGTAAATATGGAAGACCTGACTCCAGAAAAACTGCAGGCTTACCAGCAGGCACAGGGTGAGATAGGTGCTGCCCTGGGACGTTTGCTCGTTGTAGCCGAACGTTATCCCGACCTGAAAGCCAACGAGAACTTCCGTGAATTGCAGGCTCAGTTGGAAGGTACAGAAAACCGCATCAGCGTAGAGCGCAGAAAATTCAACGAAACGGCAAAGGAATACAACACAGCCATCCGTAAATTCCCTAAAAACATCTTGGCCGGATTGTTCGGATTTGAAAAACGCCCTTATTTCGAAGCACAAGAAGGAAGTGAAAAAGCTCCGGAAGTAAAATTCTGATAAATACGTAATTTAAGAAAACAAACATCCATGTACAACAATACATTTGGAACTCTATTCCGCCTTACCAGCTTTGGCGAATCACACGGCAAGGCTGTGGGCGGTGTCATCGATGGTTTTCCTGCCGGAATCGCCATCGATACCGATTTTATTCAACAGGAACTCAACCGCCGCCGTCCGGGACAGTCGTCCATTACGACTCCCCGCAAAGAGGCTGATGCCGTAGAATTTCTTTCAGGCATCTTTGATGGCGTTTCTACAGGCTGCCCCATCGGATTTGTAGTGTGGAACACCAATCAGCATTCGTCCGACTACGACAACATGAAAGACGTTTTCCGCCCGTCGCATGCCGACTATACCTATACCCAAAAATACGGCATACGCGACCACCGCGGAGGAGGCCGCTCATCGGCACGCGAGACCATATCACGCGTAGTAGCCGGTGCCTTGGCCAAACTGGCACTCCGTCAGCTGGGTATCCGCATTACAGCCTATACGGCACAAGTCGGTCCGCTACGTGTGGATAAACCATATACCGAACTCGACCTTTCAAGTATCGAGCAGAACAGTGTACGCTGCCCCGACCCGGAAATGGTCCAGCGTATGGAAGAGCTTATCTACAAAACCAAAGGCGAAGGCAATACCATTGGCGGTGTTATCACCTGTGTCATTCAGGGATGCCCAGCCGGACTGGGACAACCTGTTTTCGGTAAACTGCATGCAGCACTGGGCAGTGCCATGCTCAGTATCAATGCAGCCAAGGGATTCGAATATGGACAAGGATTCGGCAATATGGACCAGAAAGGAAGCGAACAGAACGACCTGTTCTTTAACGATAACGGACATATCTCTACCCGCACCAACCGTTCGGGAGGTATCCAGGGTGGAATCAGCAACGGACAGGATATCTACTTCAACGTAGCCTTCAAACCCGTAGCCACTGTCCTGATGGAACAACAGACCGTAGACATCCACGGAAACGATACCATTCTGAAAGCCCGCGGCCGTCACGATGCCTGCGTACTTCCACGCGCGGTGCCCGTAGTAGAAGCTATGGCCGCCATGACCTTGCTCGACCAGTATCTGCTCAACAAGGCCACACACCTGTAAACATAACCCTTATAACAATATTACCATGAAAATTAAGCAATATATACAAGAAAACGAAGCACGCTTTCTCGAAGAGCTCTTCAGTCTGATACGCATCCCCAGCATCAGTGCCCTGCCCCAGCATAAAGAAGACATGCTGGCTTGTGCCGAACGCTGGCGCCAGCTCCTTCTGGAAGCAGGAGCAGACGAAGCAATGATTATGCCCTCTGCAGGCAATCCGCTGGTATACGCCGAAAAGCGTGTCAGTCCCGATGCTCCCACCGTTCTTATTTACGCCCATTACGACGTAATGCCGGCCGAGCCACTGGACCTCTGGAAAAGCCAACCATTTGAACCCGAAATACGCGATGGCCGCATTTGGGCACGCGGAGCCGACGATGATAAAGGTCAGGCGATGATTCAGGCCAAGGCATTCGAATACATGGTACGCGAAGGCCTGCTGCGTCACAACGTAAAATTCATTTTCGAAGGCGAAGAAGAAATCGGTTCGCCCAGCCTCAACGCTTTCCTGAAAGAACACAAGGAACTGCTCAAAGCCGATGTCATCCTGGTATCCGATACCAGTATGCTGGGAGCCGACCTGCCTTCACTCACAACCGGATTACGCGGACTGGCTTACTGGGAAATCGAAGTTACCGGTCCTAACCGCGACCTTCACTCCGGACATTTTGGCGGTGCCGTTGCCAATCCGATCAACACCCTGTGCAGCATGCTTGCCCAGATTATTGATGAGGATGGCCGAATCACCATCCCTCATTTCTACGATGATGTAGAAGAAGTTCCGGCAGCCGAACGCGAGATGATAGCTCATATTCCCTTTGACGAACAGAAATACATGGATGCCATTGGCGTAAAAGCTCTGAAAGGTGAAAAAGGATATTCTACACTGGAACGCAACAGCTGCCGTCCGTCGTTCGACGTATGCGGTATCTGGGGCGGATACACCGGCGAAGGTTCGAAAACAGTCCTTCCTTCGAAAGCATATGCCAAAGTATCATGCCGACTGGTTCCCCATCAGAACCACGAAACCATTTCGCGCCTGTTCACAGAGTACTTCCAGTCCATTGCCCCCGACTACGTACAGGTAAAAGTAACCCCGATGCACGGAGGCGAAGGCTACGTATGCCCCATCGACCTGCCAGCCTATCAGGCAGCCGAAAAAGGATTTACCAAAGCATTCGGTAAAAAACCACTAGCCGTACGCCGCGGAGGAAGTATTCCTATCATCAGCGACTTCGAACAGATTCTGGGTATCAAGACTGTCCTGATGGGCTTCGGACTGGAAAGCGACGCTATCCATTCACCTAACGAAAACTTCTCGCTCGATATTTTCCGTAAGGGAATCGAAGCTGTAGTAGAGTTCCATCAGCAGTGGAATGCCTGATGCTTCTGTCAGTCACCTATAAAAAATCCCTTGTTTCCGACATACATCGTAAAGATAGAGTCCAGAAACAAGGGTAAGTATTCGGCCAACTACAGGTATTAAACCTTTATATACAACAATAGCGACTG
>CAJKDC010000070.1 GCA_905198575.1 uncultured Bacteroides sp.
ACACCTTTGGAAATCTTCTGAAGTACCCCTGTCCGCAGATCACTGTCAATTTCCATTTCGGCGTCTTTAGTGAATTTGAAAGTGTACGCCTCATAATCTGTGTACTTCATGCCAACAAAAATCATCGGCAAACAATAGCGGATCACGTCATCAAGAAACATGAGATATGTTTTTCCATCCGAATCAGGTAATTGAATAAAACGGCCGAAGTCTCCGGTCGGCAGTTCAATCACTGCATAGTCTTTCTCCTTTATCTTTCCCGTTTCATCTTTGCGCAGCAGACGGATGGCAAGGTAAATATCCTCATCTGTCTGATCGTCCAGCGGGCGGGTTCCATTGAGGAAAAGCGGATTGGTAGAACCATTCAGTTTGTTGCGATAGAAAGAAGTGACGAATGCTTTCTGTTCGTCCGTCATTTCCGCATCTTTGATGACGTAGATATTCTCTTTCTTCAATTCCTCCATAATGGAAGCGAATATCTCCTCAAACTGCTTGTAGTAACGATTGTGCAGCTTTCCTATTTGTTTCAGAGTGCAGGCGGCGGTTTCTTGTTCTGCCTGTATGTTTTTATCGGCATATTCTACGATCCGGTTCAGAGTCGCTACACGGACACGGAAGAATTCATCCAGGTTATTTGAATAGATGCCAAGAAAAGTGAGTCGTTCCAGCAGTGGCACTTCTGGACGGGCGGCTTCTAGCAGAATACGTTGGTTGAAGTACATCCAACTGATGTCACGCTCTACATAAGGGTATTTCTTTTTTATTTCGCTTTGTTTCATTGTGAAAAAGGAACTGTTTAAAATTTCTGCAAAAATATCAATGTGAGATGTAATCGTCATAACGATATTATTACGAACTTATTACAATGTTTATTTGTTATTTTTATATATCAGTAGAAACACTTATATTCGCAAAAGTATTGGAACAGACTCGGTTAAAAAATATAGAATTTATGAAAACAATGAATTATTCCCTTATTCGCATTCTCTTCGCACTTGTGATTGGATTGGTACTCGTGATTTGGCCCAATGCGGCTGCCAGTTATATTGTCATTACGGTAGGTGTTGCCTTCTTGATTCCCGGTGTTATCAGCCTTTTTGGCTATTTCGGCCGGAAAAGACCGGAAGGTGAAGCAGCTCCCCGTTTTCCGATAGAAGGAATCGGTAGCTTATTATTCGGACTTTGGTTGATTGTGATGCCTGAATTCTTTGCAGATGTCCTGATGTTTTTATTGGGATTTATCCTGATTATGGGAGGAGTGCAACAGATTGCTTCTTTGTCGATGGCTCGTCGGTGGATGCCCGTTCCGGGAGCTTTTTATCTGATTCCTTCGCTGATTCTTATTGCGGGTATTATCGCTTTGTTCAATCCGACAGGAGCGCGTAATACTGCATTTATAATTATTGGTATCAGCAGTTTGGTTTATTCTCTTTCCGAATTGATAAACTGGTTCAAGTTTGCCCGTCGCCGTCCGAAGGCTCCGGTTATGCATGACGATGATGATATTGAAGACGCAAAGATTATCGAATAAAAAAAGAAGAGGACTGCTTCACAGCACCCCTCCCCGCAAACTTAAAACAACCAACAAAAGAAATAGATAATTTCAATAACAGTGAACGGCTAACGGTGAATATTCTGCAATGATAATGCAGTTTGTTCACCGTTTACTGTTTATCGTTCACCGTATTTTTTTCTATCTCACAAATAACAGTTCCCTGTATTTTGGAAGCGTCCACATCTGATTGTCAACAATCAGTTCCAACTTGTCGATGTGATAACGGATTTCTTCCAGTGCCGGGACAATCGTGTCGTGGTAGGCAATGGCTTTTTCCCGTTCGCTTTCTATCTTGTTTGCAACCTTACGAGCCTCAATCATTGCATCTACATGCTCCTTGATGAAAGCTGTACGGTCGGCAATCTCTTCAATAAGCTCCAGGTTCTTAGCTGACAATTTCGCTGCCTTTTCTGCCGGGAAAAGAGATTGCATCTTATAGACATTATTAATTAAGTCCGTCTGGTATTGAGTGGCAACCGGAATGATATGATTCATTGCCAAGTCACCCAATACACGTGCCTCAATCTGAATCTTCTTCGTATAAGTTTCCCATTTCACCTCGTTACGGGCTTCCAGTTCTTTCTTGGTCATTACACCGGTAGCTTCGAACATGGCAATTGTTTCCGGTTTCAGGTAGTTATCGAAGATAACAGGAACACTGGTTTCGCAATCCAGTCCACGACGGGCAGCTTCTTTCTTCCATTCGTCACTGTAACCGTTACCGTCGAAATGAATGGCTTTACATTCTTTGATATATCCGCGGATGATTTCAAGAATGGCGGAAACTTTGGGTTCTCCCTTTTCAATCAACGCATCCACGTCCTTCTTAAACTTCACCAATTGATTTGCTACGGCCGAGTTCAATGCAATCATGGCAGAAGCACAGTTTGCTTCGGAACCTACGGCACGGAACTCAAAGCGGTTGCCTGTGAAAGCAAATGGAGAAGTACGGTTACGGTCTGTATTATCGATCAGTAATTCAGGAATCTGCGGAATATCCAACTTCATTCCCTGTTTACCGCTAAGGCTGATTAAATCATCTTTCGTACTGTTTTCGATATGATCCAATACCTGCGACAACTGTTTTCCAAGGAAAGAGGAGATAATTGCAGGAGGTGCCTCATTCGCTCCCAGACGGTGGGCGTTGGTAGCACTGGAGATAGAAGCTTTCAGTAGTCCGTTATGATGATAAACTGCCATCAATGTATTGACAACGAATGTAACAAAACGCAGATTGTCTTCCGGAGTCTTGCCCGGTCCCATCAATAAGATACCTGTATCAGTGCCCAAAGACCAGTTGTTGTGTTTACCCGAACCATTGACACCTTTGAACGGCTTTTCATGAAGCAGTACACGGAAACCATGACGGCGGCTTACCTTACGCATTAATGACATAATCAGTAAGTTATGGTCATTAGCAAGGTTACACTCTTCAAAGATAGGAGCCAACTCGAACTGGTTCGGGGCAACCTCGTTGTGACGAGTCTTAACAGGAATACCTAATTTTAACGCTTCAATTTCAAGGTCCTTCATGAAAGCGGCTACGCGGGTGGGGATAGCACCGAAGTAGTGATCCTCCAACTGTTGGTTTTTGGCACTGTCATGTCCCATCAAAGTACGACCGGTCATTAGTAAGTCCGGACGTGCGGCATACAATCCTTCGTCTACCAGGAAGTATTCCTGTTCCCAGCCCAGATAAGCCACTACCTTCTTCACATCCGGATTGAAATAGTGGCAAACGTCAACAGCCGCTTTATCTACACTTCGCAACGCTTTCAGTAGCGGAGTCTTATAGTCAAGTGATTCACCCGTATAGGCAATGAATACGGTAGGGATGCACAAGGTGTCATCAACAACGAATACCGGAGATGAAGGGTCCCACGCACTGTATCCTCTTGCTTCGAATGTATTGCGGATACCGCCGTTAGGGAATGAAGAAGCATCCGGTTCCTGCTGTACCAGCAGTTTTCCCGAGAATTCTTCCATCATGCCGCCTTTTCCGTCATGTTCTATAAAGGCATCGTGCTTTTCGGCTGTACCTTCTGTAAGCGGCTGGAACCAGTGGGTGTAATGGGTTGCGCCCAGTTCCATAGCCCATCTTTTCATGCCCTCTGCCACTTTATCGGCAATGTCACGGTCCAGGGCAACCCCGTTGTCCATGGCGTCTACCAGTTTGCTGTATACGGGTGTAGGCAGGTACTTGAACATTTTCTCGCGGTTGAATACATACTTGGCGAAGTATTCACTGGGGCGTTCCGATGGAGCATGTACTTCCAACGGTTTGCTCTGAAAAGCTTTCTCTACAACTCTGAATCTTAATTTTGACATAATATTCTGGATTTAATGAAATAGTTCATAAATGTTTTATTTGTATTCTGTTTTATACGTTACATAAATGTTATCCTGACTTTTTACTCTTTAATACCTATAAAATAACTATATGAAAGATTTAACTGTTTAATACTTTCTTTTTATAATCAAATAAAGGTTTATAGTTTGTTTTTGTGTTTTGTTGTACTGCAAAATTATATCATTCTGATTTTTCTGAAAAGTAAATGTGTGCATACTTTCCTTCTTTTTTGCATGAAGTTATAAAATGTAATCTTTTTTACCGAAATTGCTTTCAAAAACAAATATAAATAACTATTCTGATAATAGAATAAAACAAATATACGAAATATAAAATATTTTTTCTGCCTGTTTTGTTAAAATAATGTATAATAAAAGACCATTATCCGCATCAATATGATACGAATAATGGTCTTTTGATATTAAAATGTACTTATCGTTAAATCCAGTTCTGGATGCGGTGCATGGCTTCTATGCAGTCTTCGCGTTTGCCGAAAGCGGTAAGTCGGAGATAGCCTTCGCCGCTGGGGCCGAATCCTACGCCCGGGGTGCTCACAATGTTTACTTCGTACAGCAGTTTTTCAAAGAATTTCCAGGAGCCCATGTTGTCTGGTGTTTTCAGCCAGATATAAGGAGCATTTACACCACCGTACACTTTCAGTCCGGCTTTCTGCAGACTCTCGCGCATGATGCGGGCATTCTCCATATAATAATTGATGGTTTCTTTTACCTGCTGCTGTCCTTCTGGCGTATAGATAGCCTCAGCTCCACGCTGGGTGATGTAGCTGGTACCGTTGAACTTGGTGCATTGGCGGCGGTTCCACAAAGGATTCAGCGGGATACGCTTTCCGTCCAGACTTGCAGCTGTTACTTCTTTCGGTACGACGGTATATCCGCAGCGTACTCCGGTAAATCCGGCTGTCTTCGAGAAACTTCTGATTTCAATGGCTACCTTTTTGGCACCTCGTATTTCGTAGATGGAGTGGGGGACATTGTCCTCCTGGATATAGGCTTCGTATGCCGCATCAAAGATAATCAGGGTATCGTTTGCCAGTGCATAGTCTACCCATTTCTTCAACTGTTCGTGTGTCAGTGTCGTACCGGTCGGATTATTGGGGTAGCACAAATAGATAAGGTCTATGCGGTGGTTCGGCAGTTCGGGCACGAAATTGTTTTCTTCCGTGCAGGGCAAGTAGGTTACATTGCTCCATTTTCCGTTCGAGTCGAGAACACCGGAACGTCCGCTCATGATGTTGCTGTCTACATAAACGGGATAAACAGGGTCGGTAATAGCCATGCTGTTGTCCCAGCGCAGCAGTTCGCCGATGTTTCCGGTATCACTTTTGGCACCGTCGCTGATGAATACTTCCGATGGCGTAAGACTGATTCCACGTGCAGCATAGTCGTGCTTGATGATTGCCTCTGCCAGAAAATCGTAACCCTGTTCGGGACCGTAGCCGTGGAAAGTCTCTGCCGAAGCCAGCTCTTCTACTGACTGATGCATCGCTTTGATGCAGGCGGGAGGCAGCGGACGCGTTACGTCGCCGATACCCAGACGGATCAGGTCTTTTCCTGGATGCGTAATTTTAAAAGCATTTACTTTTTTTGCAATATCCGAGAACAGGTAGCTTCCCGGTAGTTTGAGAAAATGTTCGTTTACTAATGCCATACGTGTTATCTGTTAGATTGTTATTTCGCCATCATAAATTTTTTGAGCCGGTCCTGTCATGCATACATGATTGTCTGTTTCACTCCAGGTTATTTGCAGAGTTCCGCCATCCATGATTACCGATGAACCTCGGCCCGCTCTTCCTGTAAAGGCTGCTGCCACGGCAGTCGCGCAGGCTCCTGTTCCGCAGGCCATCGTGATGCCCGAACCTCTTTCCCATACACGCATGCGGATGCCGCCTTCGGGAAGAACCTGTGCTAACTCCACATTCACCCGGTCGGGAAAGAGCGGATGATTCTCCAGGACCGGACCGACTTCGGAGAGCTTCACGGTTGCGATATCATCCACGAAAATCACCAGATGCGGGTTTCCCATGGACACGGCTATGCCTGCTTCGTAAGGATAGGCTTTGCCCAGTTCCACACGGTGTATGTCCGACGGGATACCCATGTCTACGCTGACGGTCTGTACCTTATTCTCGTCGGATACATGCAGTTTGAGTATCTTGATACCGGAAAGCGTTTCCAGGGCCACTTCCGTTTTGGGCGTGAGTCCTTCGTCGTATAAATATTTGCCGATACAGCGGCTGGCATTGCCGCACATCCGGGCTTCCGATCCGTCTGCATTAAAGATACGCATGCTGAAATCAGCTGTATCCGAAGGGCCTATCAATACCAGTCCGTCACTGCCGATGCCGGTATGCGGACGGCTCCATTCCACTGCCAGTTTTTCTGGATGGGCAATCGGGTATTTCAATGTATTGATGTATATATAGTCATTACCCGCTCCATGCATTTTGGTAAATCTTACGTTCATATTGGTTGAAATTTGTATTTGTTTTCTTTTCCCGTTTTAACAACAAAGTGCTGATTTTGTTTGGGATAGCTGTTGCGTTTTGTATTTTTTTAATAAGCCGATTCATGCACACCGGCTACGGCACGTCCGCTAGGGTCGTTCAGGTTTTTAAAGCTGGCATCCCAGGCCAGTGCTTCGGCTGTAGAGCAGGCTACGCTGGGGACACTGGGGACGGTCTTTGCTGCCGAGGCACTGGGGAAGTGTTCCTCGAAAATGCTTCTGTAGTAATATTCCTCCTTGTTCTGAGGCGGGTTGATCGGGAACCGTTCCGCAGCATGGGCCATCTGTTCGTCGGTCACGGCTGCTGCCGTCATTGCCTTGAGGGTGTCAATCCACGAATAGCCTACACCATCGGAGAACTGTTCCTTCTGTCTCCATGCAATACTTTCGGGCAACAGGTCGGCAAAGGCATCGCGCACGATTTTCTTTTCGATGGTCTTTCCCGGACACATTTTTACCTTCGGATTCAGGCACATGGCCACATCCAGAAATTCTTTGTCCAGAAATGGAACACGACCTTCTACACCCCATGCCGCCAGACTCTTGTTGGCACGCAGGCAGTCGTACAGATACAGTTTGGAGAGCTTGCGCACCGTTTCTTCATGGAAAGCCTGCGGGTCTGGAGCCTTGTGAAAGTACAGGTAACCGCCAAATACTTCGTCGGCACCTTCGCCGCTCAGCACCATCTTGATACCCATCGACTTGATGACACGTGCCAGCAGGTACATCGGGGTAGATGCGCGCACTGTAGTTACATCATACGTTTCAATATAGTAGATAACGTCGCGGATGGCATCCAGTCCTTCCTGAATGGTATAGTTGATTTCATGATGAATCGTACCGATATGTTCGGCCACCAGACGGGCTTTTTCCAGGTCGGGTGCTCCTTTCAGTCCTACGGCGAAAGAGTGCAACTGCGGCCACCATGCCGGAGCTTTCCCGTTGGTTTCGATACGTTTGTCCGCATACATCTTGGCGATGGCAGAAATGACCGAAGAGTCCAGTCCTCCCGACAGCAGTACACCGTACGGGACGTCACTCATCAGCTGTCTGCGTACTGCCGCTTCCAATGCCGTGCGTACATCTCCTACCTGCTTCTGGTAAGCTTCTTCCTCGGAAAGAGAGCTGAACCGGTCTTTTACCGTTTCGTAGTTTTCCCATTCGCGCTGATACCAGCGGGTCATTTTTCCTTCACGGCTCCAGTAGTAATGGCCGGGCAGGAAAACTTCATACTCTTCGCAGAAGCCTTCCAGCGCTTTCAGTTCGCTGGCGCAATAAACCGTACCGTCACTGTCGTGTCCTATATATAAAGGTATAACCCCTATCGGGTCGCGGGCAATCAGAAACTCATCCCGTTCCTCATCGTACAGGGCAAAAGCAAAGATACCGCTCAGGTCTTCCAGAAAACGGATTCCTTTTTCGCGATAGAGTGCCAGGATAACCTCACAGTCACTGCCTGTCTGGAAAGGATACTTTCCGGCAAACCGGTCACGGATTTCACGGTGGTTGTAGATTTCACCGTTTACGGCCAGAATCTGCTTCCCGTCAGGGGAATAAAGCGGCTGTCCTCCCGACTGCGGGTCCACTATCGACAGACGTTCGTGTGCCAGTATCGCTGTTTTACCACTATAAATGCCACTCCAGTCGGGACCACGGTGGCGTATCTTTTTGGCCATCGACAAGGCCTTTTGTCTCAACTCCTGTGTTTGTTGGCGGATGTTGAAAACACAAGCTATTCCACACATAATACAGATACACTTTAAGAATTTGTCGTTTAAATTTTATTTGGTTGTAAGCATCCGGTCGATTGTATCGGCTGCCTGTCTGCCTGCGGCAATGCATTTCACTACCAGTGACGGTCCTGTGGCTGCATCGCCGGCTACGACGGCATTGTCCGGAAGAGAAGGAAGCTGAGGCTTCAGGAATCCCATGGCAAGCAGTACCATATCGGCTTCGATGATTTCTTTTTTCCCTGTCGGCTGCATGCGGGGACGGCTGCCCGGTTCTCCCGGAATCCATGTTACTTCTTCTACCTCTACACCGCATACACATCCCGCTTCGTTACCGATAAAGCGATTCGAGGTCAGGCACCAGCGGCGTGTACATCCTTCTTCATGGCTGGAGCTTGTCTTCAGCACGATGGGCCATTGCGGCCACGGTGTTTGCGGGTTATGGCCAACCGGTGGTTTCGGCATGATTTCAATCTGGCATACACTGGTTGCCCCTTGTCGTCTGGCTGTACCGATACAGTCGCTGCCCGTATCACCGCCTCCGATGACCAGTACTTTTTTCCCTTTTGCCGTGATAAGCGCATCCTCGGCAAATGTTTGTCCCGCCAGAATCCGGTTCTGTTGCGCCAGCATCTCCATGGCAAAATAGATACCTTTCAGTTCCCGGCCCGGGATGTCCAAATTGCGTGCTTCCGGTGTACCGGTGCAGATGGCATATGCATCGAATCCGGCTGGCAGTTGTTCCAGATTAATTTCGGCATTTGTCTTGAAACAGATACCCTCTTTCTCCATAATGTTCAGGCGGCGGTCGATGACCGGTTTGTGCAACTTGAAATTGGGGATTCCGAAGCGCAGCAGGCCGCCGGCATATTCACTCTTTTCGAATACGGTGACTGCATATCCCCGCCGGTTCAGCTGGTTGGCAGCTGCCAGTCCTGCAGGGCCCGAACCGATGACGGCAACCTGCTTGCCGTTCCGCTTGTATTGTCGGGGTACGATATATCCTTCTCTGAAGGCGGCCTCTATGATAGCCGCTTCGTCTTCGCGTATTGTAACCGGCGAGTCGATAGCCAGTTTCAGCACACACGATTTTTCGCATAGCGCCGGACATACCCGTCCGGTAAACTCCGGAAAATCGTTGGTCTTTGCCAGAATCTCGTAAGCTTCCTGCCATTTGCCTTTACTCAGGGCATCCTGAAATTCCGGTGGGCGGTTGCCCAACGGACAGGCCCAATGGCAGAACGGAACGCCGCAGTCCATGCAGCGTGAAGCCTGTAGTTTGCGTTCGCTTGAATTAAGTGTCTGTTCCACTTCTCCGAAGTCGGCTATGCGTTCGTGTACAGGTCGGTAACCGGCTTCCTGTCGGGGTATATTTAGAAATGCTTTAGGGTTTCCCATAACGTGTCTATTTATATTTATGTAAACAAATACAGATGCAATCGGATCCGAATCACGCGAGCCTGATTAGTAATCGCGCTGTACCTCGGCTATTTTCTGTTGCAGTTTGCGCATCTGTTCCTCTGCCAAAACTCGTTTATACTCGATCGGTGTTATCTGTATAAATTCGTCGATGTGTTGTGTCCATTCGTTCAGCAACTTTTGAGCCAGTTTCGAACCGGTATATTTCCAGTGCCGTTCAATCAGCTCTTTCAGTTCTTTGCGTGAAGCCGAATCTTCCAGCAGGTTCAGTTCCACCATTTCCATGTTGCAGAAATAATCGAACGTATGTTCCGGATCCCAGACATAAGCGATACCGCCACTCATACCGGCAGCAAAGTTTCGTCCCGTGCTTCCCAGTACCACAACCCGTCCGCCGGTCATGTATTCACAGCAGTGGTCGCCCACACCTTCTACTACAGCAATGGCACCCGAGTTTCTTACGGCAAAACGCTCACCCACACATCCGTTGATGTAGACTTCGCCCGAAGTGGCACCATACAGTAACGTATTTCCGGCAATCGTATTTTGCGATGCATCGAAGTTGGAACCCATCGGCGGGAGCAATGAGATACGTCCGCCGCTCAGTCCTTTACCCACATAGTCGTTTGCTTCACCTTCCAGGCGGAAACTGATGCCTTTGGTCAGGAATGCACCAAAGCTCTGGCCGGCCGAACCTTTGAATTTGATGCGGATGGTATCATCGGGCAATCCTGGCTGTCCGTACCGTCGGGCCACCTCTCCGGCAAGCATTGCTCCGGCCGAGCGGTCTGTATTGGCTATCGTATATTCCAGTTCAACAGGCTTGCCGCTTTCCAGCGCCTCTTTGGCTGCAGCTATCATGGCTCTGTCCTTTATGCCCAGCAAGTCCAGCGGCTTGTCGGTGGTATGATGAATTGCTGCGTCGCTTGCTACCTTGTGCAAGATTCTTCCGAAGTCCAGCTTTCCGGCATTGCCTGTCCGGTTCGTATTTGCAATCTCAATCAAATCAGTTCGACCTACGATATCTTCCAGGCGGGTAAAGCCCATTTCGGCCAAATATTCGCGTACTTCTTGAGCCAGGAAGGTAAAATAATTTACCAGATATTTGTAATGTCCCCTGAAGTGCTCCCGCAACTTTTCGTCTTGTGTAGCGACTCCTACCGGACAAAGGTTGGTATGGCACTTGCGCATCATTACACAGCCCAGCACGATAAGGGCAGCCGTTCCGAATGCATATTCATCGGCACCCAGCAATGCCATGCAGACAATATCCTTACCGGTCTTCAGCTGACCGTCTGTTTGCAGGCGTACCTGTCCGCGCAGACCGTTCAGCACCAGTGTCTGTTGGGTTTCACTCAATCCTATTTCAGGCGGGATACCGGCATAACGCATGGAAGAAGCAGGTGAGGCTCCCGTACCGCCTTCGGCTCCCGAGATGACAATCAGGTCGGCTTTTGCCTTGGCTACACCGGCGGCAATGGTTCCTACACCACTTTCGGCTACCAGTTTCACGCTCACGGCAGCATGCGGATTTACATTCTTCAGGTCGTAAATCAGCTGCGCCAAATCCTCGATGCTGTAAATGTCGTGATGAGGTGGGGGAGAAATCAGTGAGATTCCCGGGATGGAGTGGCGGGTACGGGCGATAATTTCGTCTACCTTGAAACCCGGCAACTGACCACCTTCGCCCGGCTTGGCTCCCTGGGCCACCTTAATCTGTATTTCTTCTGCATTTACCAGATACTCCGTGGTAACTCCGAATCGTCCCGAAGCAATCTGTTTGGTCTTGCTGCACAAGCTGATGGTTTCGCCGGAGGCCTTGTCCTGATAAACTGCTTTGAAGCGTGCACTGTCCTCACCACCTTCACCGGTATTGCTTCGTGCTCCCAGCGCGTTCATGGTCAGTGCCATTGCTTCGTGTGCTTCTTTGCTGATGGCACCGAATGACATGGCACCCGTTACAAAATGTCTGACAATATTTTCCACCGGTTCTACCTGCGAAATGTCAATCGGGTTACGGCGGAATCTGAAAAAGTCGCGTATGAATACGGGCGACTCTTTCTCATCCGACTTATGTGTGAACTCCTTAAATTTCTTGTAACTTCCGGTACGCGTAGCCAGTTGCAGCAGACTGATCGTATCGGGATTCCATGCATGCTGTTCTCCATCCTTGCGGTAAGAGAAGAGACCGATGTGGTCGAGCTGGGCATCAGCATCTGCTTCCGGCAATTCGGTTCCGCTCCGGTGCAGTTTCAGGTAATCGTCTGCTATGTCGCGCAGTCCTGCACCGCCCAGTGTTGAGATTTCGCAGCCGAAGTACCGTTTCAACATTTCGGTATTCAGTCCTACCGCTTCGAACAGCTTGGCACCGCGATACGAGCGGATGGTACTGATACCCATTTTACTCATCACCTTGTACAAGCCTTTGCACAAAGCCTTGTTGTAATTCTTTTCGGCAGTAGGATAGTCCAGTTGAACATCACCTTTCTTGACCAGCTGGTCGATAGCGGCAAAAGCCATGTACGGACAGATGGCACTCGCTCCATATCCCAAGAGCAATGCGGCATGCATCACCTCGCGTGCCTCCCCACTTTCTACAATCAGGGCTGTCTGTACACGTTTCTGTACCGAAATCAGATGGTGGTGAACTGCGCTTACTGCCAGCAGCGAGGGCACCGGAGCATGTCCGGTATCAGTAGCCCTGTCGGAAAGGACAATGTAGTTGGCACCCGTGTCTACTGCCTCTTCTGCCTGTTTGCACAGGCGGTCGATTGCAGTCTGCAATGCATCTGCTCCTTCGTGCACGTCGAAAGTCATGTCCAGTTTCACGGTACTGAATCCCTTATAGCGGATGTTGCACAGAATATCCAGCTGGGTGTTGGTCAGTATGGGATGCGGCAGACGCACCATTTTGCAGTGTCCGGCACTGGGGCTCAATATGTTGTTTCCTACCGCACCGATGTATTCCGTGAGCGACATTACAAGCTCTTCGCGGATAGGGTCGATAGCCGGGTTGGTTACCTGTGCAAACTGCTGCCGGAAATAGTTGAACAACAGCTGAGGCTTTTCCGACAGTACCGCCAGCGGCGTATCGTTTCCCATAGAGGCGGTAGGCTCGGCTCCCGTTGTACACATCGGGGTAAGTGTCTTTTCAATATCTTCACGCGTATATCCGAAGATGCGGAATTTTCTTCCCGGCTCGGCTACAGAGTTGCTCACCTTTCTTCCGCTGCGCAGGGTGTCCAGCTCTATCCGGTTGGCAGCCAGCCATTCGCTGTAAGGCAGGGCCGAAGCCAGGCCTTCCTTAATCTCCTTGTCGTAAAAAATCTTTCCTTCTTCCGTATCAATCAGCAGGATTTTTCCCGGCTGTAGTCGGCCTTTCGCCTTAATCTCGTCCGGATTGAAACCGATGGTACCCGTTTCGCTGGCTACTACCATCGTACCGTTTTCGGTAATCAGCCACCGTGCCGGACGCAGTCCGTTGCGGTCCAGCATGCCTCCCGCATAACGTCCGTCGCTGAACAGCAGCGCTGCTGGTCCGTCCCAAGGTTCCATCAGGATAGAGTGATATTCGTAGAAAGCCTTCAGTGCCGGACTGATGGGATTCTTTTCGTTGGTCGATTCGGGCACCATCATGGCCAGAGCATGAGGCAGGCTCAGTCCCGACATTACAAAGAACTCCAGTACGTTATCCATTGACGCACTGTCGCTCATATCGGGCTGTATCAAAGGTCTGATCTGGGCAATATCTCCTAGGGCTTCTGACGACAGCACTCCCTCGCGGGCCTCCATCCAGGCACGGTTGCCCCGGATGGTATTGATTTCCCCGTTATGAGCCAGCATGCGGAAAGGCTGTGCCAGGCTCCAGGTAGGGAATGTATTGGTGCTGAAGCGTGAATGCACCAGTGCCAGCGCACTGGTAAAATAAGGTTGTGTCAAGTCGGTATAATACTCACGCAACTGTGTCGACGTAAGCATACCTTTATATACTATATTCTTGCTTGAAAGCGATACAATGTAGAAATCCTTATGCTGTATTCTTTTCTCAATTTTCTTTCGGATGATATACAACTTTCTTTCCAGGGCACTTTCATCGGCTCCGGCTGTAACGAAAATCTGTTTGATGTCCGGCTCGGTAGCTCTGGCATCCTTACCCAGTACATCCGAATTGACAGGTACCGTGCGGAGATGCATCAGCGTCATGCCTTCCCGTTCTATCTCCTCTATCAGGATGCGCATAATGTCCTGCTGCGCTTCCTTGTCTTTCGGCATGAAGATCAGTCCGGTACCATATTTCCCCTTTTCCGGAACAGGGATACCCTGCAGCAAAATAAACTCGTGCGGTATCTGTACCATGATACCGGCACCGTCGCCCGTTTTGCTGTCGGCACCTTCTGCTCCGCGGTGCTTCATGTTTTCCAGCACCCGTAAGGCTGCATCAATAAGTTCGTGTGATTTTGTGCCGTGCAGGTTTACTATCATTCCTACACCGCAGGCATCGTGTTCGTTTGCAGGGCTGTAGAGTCCCTGCTGCAAACTACTTGTTGTGTTTTTGCTTTTTGATAAAAAGAAACCTGTTGTATTCATTTGCTTTCAATATAATATTAATTATTTGTTTATTGTTTCTATTTGAATGCAAAATTAAAAACGAGCTTCCAAATATCAAAAGAAAATGGCTTTTTGGATTATAAAAAATATTCGGGATTTTTAATTTGTTACATTTTGTGTTTGTATTTTGATAAAGTGTAATAAATTGTAGTTATATTATGTTGTTATAGTTTTAAATTGTTATTTTAATAAAGATTTATAAATATTTTTGTTGTGCAGTTTTGTGGTTTTTGATATGAGGTCCTGTCTTGAAATTATTTTAACGATGACCTGTCGCTTTTTCATTCCAATGATGAACTTATGTCGTTGCAGTGCGGCAGATTGGTCTTAAAAGAGAGCAACGTGCATCATTTTTATGATAAACCGGGTCTGTACGGACAAAAAAAGCAGTGAAGCCTATGTGGTTTGAGACAAATTGTTTATCTTTAGAGAGATTGTTCAACCAATAAATAATACTGCGATGGGAACACTGGGATGCATCAACGATATGATGAGGCGCGATAAGGAGAATCGGGAACTGCGGAAGCAGAACCGGGCGCGCATGCAGGATACGCATCAGCGGCTGTTGGAGATAGGTAAGGGGAGAGCGCTTCCCGACATCAGTCCGGAGTCGGTCGAAGAAATCCGCAAAAAGACCAACGAGAAAGAAAGTCTGGATCGGGAACGTCTGTTCAGAGCCAAACTGGTTTTTCTCTTGGCTTTTCTTGCGGTTGGGATTCTGGTATGGCTGGTAATATGGTTCCTGTGAATCTTTCTTCAGAGTAGTCGCTGCTTGGAGGTTTGTTTTTTGTCCGTAGAAGCATTGAAAAATGCAGTTGTAGATATATGCTGTTTAAATGTGCTTTGTAAGGTATTGATTTTCAGATGTGACTGTCTAAAGGCTATAGGCATGCTTGTAGAGATGGATTTTAAATTTGTTCGGAGAATTCGTTCTAACTTTGCAATGTCGCAACTTTTGACAGATTTACTTCGTCTAATACGTAAACCGGCACAAATTAAAAGACGATATTTTAAAACAGTATATATAAACGTATGAAAACACTTCGCAGTACATTACTTTTGCTATGCAGTCTGCTGTTTACCTGCGGACTTTCGGCACAGACCGTCAGCGGGAAGCTGGTGGATGAGAACCAACAAGCTTTGCCCTATGCCAACGTGGTTTTGTTATCCCTTCCGGATTCGGCATTTGTTGCGGGAACTGTCAGCGGTGACGACGGGACATTTGCCTTGGAAACAACCTCGGGCAATCAGCTTGTAAAAATATCCTCTATCGGCTATAAGACGGTATATAGACCGGTGCCACCTACCCATATGTAACTATCTGAAGAACTTCTGGAATCAGATCTTCGCCTACAGAAATGACGGAGAATACTCCATAGACAATATGGCGGCAGAAAGGGCGAT
>CAJKDC010000071.1 GCA_905198575.1 uncultured Bacteroides sp.
CAGTCGCTATTGTTGTATATAAAGGTTTAATACCTGTAGTTGGCCGAATACTTACTATAGACACAAAAAAAGCGTTTTCATCACTGAAACCGCTTACATCCAAAAGAACCCCCCATTTAGGGTTCTTTTACATCCTTTTTTCAAACAATGTTTGTGTTATCCCTTTACTTTCAAACCTTAAAAAAACAATTCTTTTACCTAATACCTAATCTGTTAATCCTGAAAATCTCTCTTTATATTTCCTGAAAACATTTACCTTTACCTAATACCTTTTGATTTTAACCTTAAATCTAATACCTAAAATTGCTTTTTAACCTTTAATCTAATACCTTTGGTCTAATGTTTTTCTTCTAGTAAGAATTGTTATCTTTTTGATTACACTGCAAAGATAGGGCAATTTTATGAATTTACAAGCATATATATGCTTAAAAACATGTAAACCCTATTTTCATGATATAAATCAAGAAAAATGAGATTTTAGATTTCTAAGAATCCTATTTAGGTATTGTATAAACTAAGAAAAGCCATGTAGTTGTGAAAAAAACAACTACATGGCTTTATTCATGGTAGACTTGTTAAATTATTGTTCTTTCAATTTTATGATTCGCTGATTGCTGCTTCCTCTGAATTCCAGATAAGGTGAATACAAGTCTTCCATGAATTTTCCATCCACCAAAACATCTATATATTTTAAAATATCTCTGCATATTTCCATTTCCATCAGCTGTTCAAGGGTATATCCTGTGTAACACCAGATGTTCATGTTCGTACGCTCTTTAATCGCTTTTATTAGCGGTAAGAATTCTTCCGGATTGTAGAATGGATCACCTCCAGAGAAAGTAACTCCATCCAGCAATGGATTTGCATTTATTTCATTGATTATTTCATCTACCTTTTGCTGAGTGAGTAAACTGCCGGCTTGAGGATTCCAGGATGCTTTGTTATGGCATCCTTTGCAGTGATGCCGACACCCAGCCAGGTAGATGGAATACCGTATTCCTTCTCCATCAACGATGGTTTCAGGATACGTATAAAGGTAATGGAGCATGATTTTTCTCTTTATCCGTGTTTTACTCTGTCGTGCTCTTCTGACCGTTTTGCAGAATTCCAGCTGCTCAGGTCTCCTGTCAGATAGCCGGTGATACGTCGCATGCGCAAGATATTTTCACTGCGGCAAACCGGACATTTATCGTATATGATACCTTTGTAGCCACAATTGTTGCAAGTATCAACCGGATGATTGATAGAACCGTATCCGATACCTTCATCGTGCATCACTTTTACAATCTTGGCAATAGCTCTGATGTTTTTCTGTGCTTCGCCATCCAGCTCTACGTATGTGATATGACCTCCTAGTGTGATAGCATGGAAAGGAGCTTCGCATTTAATCTTTTCTACGATACTGATAGGCTCTTTCACGTCAACATGGAATGAGTTTACATAGTAATCACGGTCGTTCACACCTTCTATGATGCCATATTTTCTTTTATCCAGTTTGGTAAATCTTCCAGCCAATCCTTCTGCAGGAGTTGCCAATACGGAATAATTCAGGTGATACTTCTGTTTAAATTCATTGGCTACCTTGTTTATTTCCATTACGGCATCATACAGCGTTTCCCACGATTTCTTGCTGTGGCCGTGTCCTTTACCGTAAAGAGCTACCATGGCATTGTGTCCGCCCAGGAAGCCAATACCCAATGTACCTTGATTCAGAACATCACCGACTTCCTCATTAGGTTCCAGAGCTGCACCTCCCTTCCAGACATTATTGCTCATCATGAATGGGAACTGGCGAGCCAGTGCGGTACGTTGGTATTGATATCTGGCATAAAGCTGTTCACCGATGAATTCTGCCATGTTGTGTACCGATTCCAGAAAGTAAGCTTTAGCCTTGCTTTCAATGTCTGCAATATTTTGTTTGTCCTCAGCCATACTTTCAGCCTTGATTTTTGCTTCGATAGCCAGACGAGGTAGGTTCATGGTTGTAAACGAAAGATTACCTCTACCCAGACAAGTCTTTTCACCGTTTACATTTTCGAAAACACGGGTTCTGCATCCCATAGTAGCCAACTCATAGCGATAACGTTTGGGATCGTCTGCGTGCCATTTTTCGTTTTGGTTAAACGGTGTATCCAAGAACATGAAGTTTGGAAACAACGCCTTGGCTGTGGTACGACATGCCTGTAAGAATAAGTCAAAGTTGGGTGCTTCAAATGTAATTTTTCCTTCTATGGCCCCTTGGAAGTCAGCCATGGCTTTGGCATAGTCAGCATCCGAATAGCTGACTCCATCCTTAACCTTGAAAATCTGAATAGGGAATACAGGTACTTCTCCTCTAGTGCCCAAACCTTCAACTGTAGCTTTCAGTAACTCTTCGATGACCATTCTGCCCTCAGCTGATGTGTCAGTACCATAATTAATAGAGCTGAACACAACCTGATTACCACCTCTGGAGTGCATTGTATTGAGGTTATGGATAAATCCTTCCATGGCCTGATGCGTATCCCGGCGGGTCATCTCAGTTACTTTGCTCAAAATTCTGTCTATTTGCTCTGCTGTAAAGTGGATTCCTTTTTCTTCCAGCAACTCTGTGAGTTGTTTTTTTTCTGATTCGGAAGGTTTGATTGATGATAAGCAAGGGCGTATCCATTCCAATAATTGTGTTTCATTGATTTCAACCTTATCAGGATGCTCTATTTCCATTAAAAATGAAAGGTGAGCTGCCAGCAGTTTTTGGAAACTCTTTAAGACACCTTTTGCCATGAAAAAGTCGAAAGCTGGGATAGCCTGACCTCCGTGCTGTTCATTCTGGTTTGTCTGGAAGATAATGGTAGCTAGTGTTGCATAGCTTTGTATCGACTGTGGAGTACGTATGCTACCATTTTTAGTACGGAAGCCTCTTTCGAACAAATCGTCCAAGTCATACTGTATACATGTCGTTGTTTTTGTCGGATAGTAATCCAAGTCATGTATATGTATATCACCCATCTGGTGAGCTTCAGCGAACTTTCTTGGAAGCAGATATTTGAATGTATAATCCTTAGTCGTTTCCGAAGCAAAAGTCATCATCTGTCCGGCAGGAGTGTGGCTCGACATGTTGGCATTACTCAAGTTGATATCATTCTTGTCAATGGCCACAATGCCATCCATGATATGCTTCATTTTTGTCTTGCGGTCACGCTCCACATTACGCCACTGGCGGTAGATGATGTATTTTTTAGCCACTTCCGGGCGTACCTTCATCAATTCATTTTCTACCAGATCTTGAATCTCTTCTACAGAAATTGTAGTCTTTTCAATCCGGTTTACTACTTGGGCAGTAATCTGGTTGATTATATCAGATTCATTTTCCAGTCCGGTAGCAGTAAAAGCTTTCCCTATAGCATTCGATATCTTTTGCATAGAGAAATTTTCCTGTTTTCCGTCACGTTTAATGATACAAATAGCAGCGTAGTCCATCTTTCTGTTATTTAAGTTAGTTTGAATTTCAATTGAAGCTTTTATATGGGAAGAGACTTCCCAATCGGATGATGCAAATATAGCTCAAAAGGTTGATAAGAAAAAATGAGTATTGTCGATTGTTTTCTAAATTGGAAAACTTTTTAAAAAGAAAACCCGTCTACAAATACCTGTAGGGTATGTAAACGGGTAACTGTTATTTATAATACTTTTTCTTTTTGGAAAATTCGAAAATAAATTGTATAAAGAAAATACTATTATAAATTTACGGGCTTCAGTCCCATAGCTTGGGCTTTCTTCAGCATATATTCAAAGGCTGCATCATGTTCATTAGGGATAATTCCATCCAAAATAGCATCCTTGATTGCACTTTTCAGGCTACCGATTTCCTGGCAAGGCTGCAAGTCGAAAACATGCATGATTTCTGTTCCAGAAACAGGCGGCTGAAAGTTACGTATTCTATCCTTTTCCTCCAAATCTTTTAACTTTTGTCTTACGAGCTTGAAGTTATCCAGGAATCGCTGTTTCTTAGCTTCATTCTTTGAAGTAATGTCTGCCTCGCACAACATCATCAAATCATCAATGTCATCACCCGCTTCAAAAAGCAACCGGCGTACAGCAGAGTCTGTCACTTCATCATCGGCAATAACGATCGGACGCATGTGCAGTCCCACCAGCTTTTGAACATACTTCATTTTTTCATTCATCGGCAGCTTCATTTTTCTGAAGATATCCGGAATCATCTTTTCACCGATGTAATTGTGGTTGTGGAATGTCCATCCGGCTTTCGGGTCCCAGCGTTTAGTACGCGGTTTGCCGATGTCATGCAGCAGTGTAGCCCATCTCAGCCAAAGGTTGTCGGTTACTTTGGCAATATTGTCTACTACCTCCAGTGTATGATAGAAATTATCCTTATGCGCCTTTCCGTTTCGGGTTTCCACTCCTTGCAAAGCCACCAGTTCTGGGAATATCAGTTCCAGCAGTCCGCAACGATCTAAGTCTACAAACCCTTTCGAAGGAACGGGCGACAGCAGAATCTTGTTCAACTCATCTGCAATTCTTTCACGTGAGATGATTTTAATACGTTCCTTGTTTCTGCTCAGTGCCTCAAACGTTTCATCTTCAATGTAAAAATTCAGCTGGGTAGCAAAACGGATGCATCGCATCATGCGTAGCGGGTCATCACTGAAAGTTACATCCGGGTCGAGTGGTGTCCGTATCGTTCTTTGTTTTAAGTCTTCCAGTCCGTCAAATGGGTCTACCAACTCCCCAAAACGTGCTTTGTTCAGGCAGACAGCCAGTGCATTAATTGTAAAATCCCGACGGTTCTGGTCATCTTCTAGAGTCCCATTTTCCACAACAGGCTTTCGGCTGTCATGGCTATACGACTCTTTTCTGGCTCCTACAAATTCCACCTCCGTATCGAAATACTTCACCTGCGCCGTACCGAAATTCTTGAAAACCGAAACGTGTGCTTTGCGTCCCAGCTTTTTTCCTAAAGCCTGAGCCATGTCGATACCACTTCCCACTACCACCACATCAATATCCTTCGAGGGTCGGTTTAGGAAAATATCGCGCACATAGCCTCCCACCGCGTAGCATTCCAGGTTCAGCTCATCCGCTGTTTCCGATATCAGTTGGAATATTTTATGCGTAAAGTGTTCTTTCAGTTCCATATATTCATTCTTAAATGAGTTGCAAAATTACAAAAAAAAGGGCAGGCATACCGATAGTAAAACAATTAAATTGTATTTTTGTTGCTGTTTAAAATATTTAAATGCATGAAAAAGTTCGGTATAATAACATTGGCTTTGGTTTTTCTGCTGTCAGGATGCAGCAGTGACGATAAGAAGGCTGCAGCGTTATTGCAGCGTGCCGAAGCTTCATTTGCGGCAGGAAACTTCAACGATGCTAAGTTGCAGATAGACAGCATTCGTACCATGTATCCTAAATCATTTGAAGTACGTAAGGCCGGTATTCGCCTGATGCAACAGGTAGATTTGCAGGAACAGCAAAAAACATTGACCTATCTTGACAGCATGATGCAGGTAAAGATAGCTTCTTTTGATTCTATTAAAGGGCTCTTTGTTCTCGAAAAAGATACAGCTTATCAGGAGGTAGGCAACTACTTCTATCCTACACAGGTTGTGGAAAAGAATATAGGCCGTTCCTTTTTGCGTGCTCAGGTGAGCGAGCTTGGAGAAATGTCGCTTACTTCCATTTATTGCGCAGGCGGCAGTTTGCATCACACAGCTGTAAAAGTAAGTTCTGGTGAACTGTTTGCCGAAACCCAGCCTTCAAAAGACAGTTACGAAACCACAGATTTAGGTCGTCCGGTAGAGAAAGCCGACTATAAAGTAGGAGTAGACGATGGAGGAGTAGCCGCTTTTCTGGTAGCCAACAAAGACAAGAAAAACATCCGTCTGGAGTTTTTGGGCGACCGTAATTACAAAACCGTAATGCATCCCAACGATGTGAAAGCTGTAGTAGCTCTTACTGACCTGGCACGTGTCCTGTCTGCTATCGAAGAAATCAAGAAGGAGCAGAAAGAAGCCAATCTGAAAATAAAATTCGTTACCCGCAAGATGGAAGAAAGCCAGGCGAGTGCAACGGAATAAAGGATATTGTCTGTAAATACAGCTGACATTTAGAGCTGCGTTAATCCTGATAAAAAGGTTGACGCAGCTTTTTTTTGTGAAAAAGGCAGATGATTCTTTGAAATCGTAAGAAAGTCCATCTATATACTTTTTTCATACATGTTCCAATTCGGATAAAAGTACTTCTTTTGCAAAGTTATAATATAATAATGTTAATCAATCTAGTTACACAGTCATGAATAAACTCTATTCAGTCGTTTTACTGCTGGTACTGGGATTATGTTCTTGTACGAAAGAAGTATCCGAGACCGCCAATCACCTTAAATTATGGTATGTTACACCAGCCGATGCAACCACTGCCGATAATCCAGACCCATGGACAGATGATGCCGCTTGGCTAAAAGCGCTTCCTTTAGGAAACGGTTCGCTGGGAGCAATGGTTTTTGGTGGCGTAAATAATGAACGCATTCAGCTGAATGAAGAAACAATGTGGTCGGGCAGTCCGCAGGAAAGCGATAATCCCCAAGCCGCTGCTCATCTTGATAAAATTAAGGAATTATTGTTTGCCGGGAAGTATAAAGAAGCTACAGAGCTTACTAATCGTACCCAAGTTTGTACTGGTAGTGGGTCAGGTAGTGGAGTCGGTGCAGCAGTATCCTTTGGTTGCTTTCAGACAATGGGCGATTTATGGATTGATTTCGATAACAAAGCAGCATATACTGACTATTATCGTGAATTAGACTTAAACGAAGCTACTGCGAGAGTTTCGTATGTACAGGATGGTGTGACTTATCGTCGTGAGATATTTGTCAGCTATCCGGCACAGGCAATGGTCGTTAAACTTACGACCAGCCAGGCAGCTAAGCTCAGCTTCACTTGTAAAATGACCCGTCCGGAACATTTCCGTACTTATTCAGAAAATAATCAATTGATTATGACCGGTGCGTTGTCTGATGGCAAGGGAGGCGAAGGCCTGCAATATATGGCTCGTCTGAGTGCTGCAGTCCAGAACGGAACATTATCGTTGACCGACTCAACACTGTCTGTATCATCGGCAGATGAAGTGGTGTTGTATCTGACAGCTTCTACCGATTATCAGTTACAGTATCCCACTTATAAAGGCCGTGACTATGCTACTCTATCGGCCAATGCCTTGCAGAAGGCTATGCGTCAGTCGTATACCCAGCTTCGTGAGGACCATCTAAAAGAGTATCAGTCCTATTATAATAGAGCAGAATTTAGCCTGGCTCAAGCAACAGATACAGTTCCTACTGATATCAGTGTCCAGCGAGCTCGCGAAGGTCAGGTTTCTCCACATTTATACGAACTGATGTTTCAGTATGGCCGATACCTTCTTATCTCCTCATCCCGTCCCGGTACATTGCCGGCCAATCTTCAGGGTATTTGGGCCAATAAGATACAAACACCTTGGAATGGCGATTATCATACCGATGTAAATGTAGAAATGAACTACTGGCCAGCCGAGGTCACCAATCTTTCGGAATGTCATTTGCCCTTGTTCGACCTGATAGCTTCACTGGTTGACCCCGGAACTCGTACCGCCCGTATACAATATAATAAAAAAGGATGGGTAGTACATCCTATAACCAATGTGTGGGGATATACTTCACCGGGAGAATATGCTTCCTGGGGTATGCACACCGGAGCACCGGCCTGGATATGCCAGCATATTTACGAACATTACCGTTTTACCGGCGACGAGAAATTCCTGAAAGACATGTATCCTGTTTTGAAAGGAGCTGTCGAGTTCTACATGGATTGGCTTACTGTCGATCCTAAAACCGGAAAACTGGTTTCAGGACCTGCTGTATCTCCGGAAAATACTTTTGTAGCTCCTGATGGCAGCCATTGCCAAATCAGTATGGGACCTTCACATGACCAGCAGACCATCTGGCAACTCTTTACTGATTTTATAGATGCTTCCCATCAGCTGTCTGTGTCCGATGCTTTCGTCAGTGAAGTTTCGGCTGCCCGCGAAAAACTGTTAGGCATTCAGGTTGGCAGCGATGGCCGTATCATGGAATGGGCCGAAGAATTCCCCGAAGTAGAACCCGGGCACCGTCACATCTCTCATCTGTTTGCTTTACATCCCGGTGCACAGATTAATCCGTTGCAGACACCGGATTTGACACAAGCTGCAAGCAAGTCGTTGGATTATAGAATTGAACATGGAGGCGGACATACCGGTTGGAGTGCCGCGTGGCTGGTTTCCCTGTATGCTCGTCTGCAACAATCCGACAAAGCTTTAGCGTGTTTGGATAAAGTACTGATGAAAAGTTTGAATCCTAACCTTTTCACGCTGTGTCCACCTTTCCAGATTGATGCCAATTTTGGAACTACTGCCGGCATTGCCGAAATGTTGTTGCAAAGCCATGTTCTCGATGGAGATACATATGTTATCCAAATTCTGCCTTCACTTCCAGCCGAATGGCAGACAGGCAGCTTTACCGGTTTGAAAGCACGTGGTGGCTTCGAGGTATCCGCCCGTTGGAAAAACGGAAAACTGACAGCAGCTTCTGTAAAATCGCTGTTAGGACATAAGTGTAGAATTGTTTACGGTGGTTCCAGTCAAGATTTGCAGTTGTCAAAAGGACAAGAGTGGAAGTGGTAATTTTTTTAATGAAATAATAAAACATGCATATATGAAGAAAATAAGTCTGTTTACAAGTTTATTCTTATCGTGCTGTATGGCCTTTTCTCAATCGGCCGTACTCGATTTGTCCGGGACCTGGCGGTTTCAGACCGATTTGACAGGTTTTGGCAAAACTCCAGGCTCTGAGCTCTTTCGTACTAAATTAGTTGAGTCCATCCAATTGCCGGGAAGCACTGATGAAGCCGGAGTCGGTATCAAAGTGAATACCCGCTATGTAGATCGTCTGACCCGTAAATTTGAATATTGCGGAGCAGCATGGTATCAGCGTGAGGTAACCATTCCTGAATCTTGGAGTGAAAAAGAAATAACTCTGATGCTGGAACGCTGTCATTGGGAAACTACAGTCTATGTAGATGGAAAACTGGTCGGCATGGAAGAACATTTGATTACTCCAAACCGGTTTAATCTAACCCAGTATCTGACTCCGGGTATCCATGTACTCACGCTTTGTATAGACAACCGCCTGAAATACCCTATGGACCATTGGAATCATGGCACTACCGAGCATACCCAGACCAATTGGAATGGAGTGGTCGGTCAGATGCGCCTTGAGGCTCGCGATAAAATAAACATCTCGTCAATGCAGGCTTATCCGGATATTGAAAATAAAAATGTACGTTTGCAGTTTGATTGGGCTAACACTACGGGTGCTGCCTGTAACGGAGAAGTAGAGCTGGTACTGTCTGAAAAGAACGGAAAATCAATAGCAACCACCACACTTCCGGTAGAGCTTCCGGAAAAAGGAGGCAAGTTTACTACAACCTTGTCTTTAGGAAAAAATATGAAGTTGTGGGATGAGTTTACTCCTAATCTGTACGAAGTTAAAGCCACCTTGCGTGCCGGTTCATTGCAAGATAGCCGTAATGTTACGTTCGGTATGCGTAAAGTAGAGCAAGGCAAGCACCATATTCGTCTGAATAACCGTGACATACATTTACGCGGCGCACTGGATTGCTGTGTATTCCCGCTTACCGGTTATCCGGCAACTACAGTAGGCGAATGGAAACGGATATTCACCATTGTAAAAGATTATGGACTGAATCACGTGCGTTTCCACTCCTGGTGTCCTCCCAAAGCCGCTTTCATTGCCGCAGATGAAGTCGGTATTTATGTACAGGCCGAACTCCCCATGTGGATTAAGGATGTAGGCAAATATCCGGCCCGTCGCGATTTCTTTGAAAAAGAACTGATAGCCATGCTCGAAGAATACGGCAACCATCCTTCTTTCCTGCTGATGTGTAACGGTAATGAAAACGAAGGCGACTTCTCGGTGCTCGAAGCCTTGATAAACAAGGGCCAGCAATTAGACAACCGTCATCTTTACTCTGCCTCTACAGCCCGTACCCATACCGCATCCGATCAGTATTGTGTTTCGCATGTTACCGATAAAGGTTGGATAACAGTATACGAAGGCCAGCCATCTACCGAATGGGATCGCCGCAAAGAATCCGATATCGACTGTCCGGTTATTGCACACGAGACCGGCCAGCGCTGCATGTATCCTAATTTCGAAGAAATGAAGAAATATACAGGAGTTGTGTTGCCAGCCAATTTCGAAGTCTTCCGTGAACGCCTTGCCCGCAACGGCATGCTTCATCAGGCAGATGATTTCTTCCGTGCTACAGGTATGCACACCGTATTGCAGTACAAGGAAGTGAACGAAGCATTGCTCCGTACTCCTAATTCAGGAGGTTTCCAGTTGCTTGGCCTGGCCGATTTCCCGGGGCAGGGAAGTGCTTTTGTCGGTATTCTGGATGCATTTTGGGACAGTAAAGGACTGGTAAGTCCCGAAAAATACCGTGAATCGTGTGCGCCGACTGTTTTGCTCGCCCGTATGCCGAAACGTGCGTATGTAGCTGGCGAAACTTTCCGTGCGAAAATGGAGATTTACCATTACGGCCAATACCCCTTGAAACGTGGAAAACTCAAATGGGAGCTGAAAGACGAGCAAGGAACAGCCATAACCAGTGGCAGTATTTCTACACCGGCTGTTCCCTGTGCAACGCTCGATTCATTGGGAGTGATAACCATTCCTCTGCAAGATATTACAAAAGCGCAGAAGCTTACCCTGCATACAACATTGGATGGAAAATATCACAATGAATGGGATATATGGGCTTATCCAGAAGTACAGGAAACAGCATCCGGTGATTTTGTATATGCCCGTACTTACAATGCAGAAGTAAAACAAGCGTTGGCTCAGGGAAAGAACGTATTGCTTGTTCCCGAACAGTTGAAAGGCCGTAAGACCAAGTTTGCCAGTCATTTTTGGAATCCCATCATGTTCAATTGGGATCCGATGATTGTAGGAACTCTGATAGACAGCGACCATCCGGCTTTCAGTAACTTCCCGACCGATTCGTATGCCGACTGGCAGTGGTGGGATATTCTGAATTATGCCGCAGCCATGGAACTTGATGAGCTTCGCAATGTAACGCCGGTTATACAGAGTGTTGATACTTATGAGCATAATCATAAGTTGGGAATTGCTTTCGAGGCCCGTGTAGATAAAGGCTCACTTTTCGTGTTGAATGTAGATATTGACAAAGATGCGGCTACCCGTCCGGCTATGCGTCAACTGCTGTATTCCATACAGAAATACGTAGCATCCGATGCATTCCGTCCGGCGGTAAGTATTCAGCCTTATCAATTAGATGCACTTTTCGATAATACAGTACAGTCTGAAAAAAGTGCATCCGAAAATGCTGCTGTGAAACAGTTGCTCAATCAATAACAATAAAATTCATTTCTCTTTTGCCGCTGTTATCTGTTCGGTAGGGAACAAGTGACGGCGGCTCTTTTTTTGTTGTTCAAAAACTATTTTAAAGGTAGACTTTAGTTGTCTCATTAAAAAGATAAATGTTTGGCTTTATTATGATAAACTTGTTTCATTTTTATGATGCAGGTTTGTCTCAATTGTGAGAAGGTAAAAATACAAGCTTAGCTTGACAGACATTCATCGAAGAAGGTTTTCTTTAAATGTACAAATAAAAGATAAAAATACTATCTTTGTCCTTTATAAAACTACTTTTAGGCTAAGAATCTGGTGATATGGAAAGAAACTCAAATAAAATAACCAAAGAAATACTGGTTCGTCTGTCTCAGGATGACGAAACAGCTTTCGATGTTATTTATTGGAGTTATAATACCCATGTCTATAATTTTGCCAATTCGCTTCTTTATTCACCTTCGGCTGCCCAGGATATTACTCAGAACGTATTTTTGAAAATCTGGGAAAAACGTCATGAAATAGACCCTGAACAAAATTTTAATGCTTATTTGTTTACCATTGCCCGCAATCTGGTTTATAAGGAAACCGAACATCGTTTGCTTGCAGAACAGATAACTTTGGAGTTGCGTGAAGGCCGTGATGAAGCCGATTGTTCTACCGAACAGGAGCTCGATATGCATTTCACCGAAGCTTATTATCGCCGGCTTGTAGAAGCATTGCCTCCGGCTCGTCGTGAAATATTCAAGCTCAGCCGTTTCCAAAAAATGTCTAATAAGGAAATAGCTGCGAGGCTTTCTCTTTCCGAAAAGACTGTCGAAACGCAACTTTATCGTGCTACAAGTTATCTGAAAAAATACCTACTTACTGAGGAAGGAGCAGGAATGATTATGCTGTTCCTGATGAATCAGTGGTGAACGAAGTATATACATTGTTGAATTTTAATACAATTACTAATACTATTATTATGAAGAAAATTTTAAATGCAAGTTTCGGTTGTCTGCTTGCTTTATGTCTGCTTGGAGGTGGAACTTTCTTGCCGGCACAAGCCGAGACTGTACAGAAAAAAGAGAGTTTCCAAGTCGGTAAACAAGCTTTTCTGCTGAATGGGAAACCTTTTATCATTAAAGCTGCCGAGATTCATTATCCCCGCATTCCGGAACCCTATTGGGAACATCGCATCCTTTTGTGCAAGGCCTTGGGTATGAATACCATCTGTCTGTATGTGTTTTGGAATCTGCATGAAACGGAGCCGGACCAGTTTGATTTTTCCGGAAATAAGGATATTGCAAAATTCTGCCGTCTGGCCCAGAAACACGGCATGTATGTAATTGTCCGTCCGGGTCCTTATGTTTGTGCAGAGTGGGAAATGGGGGGATTGCCCTGGTGGCTGTTGAAGAAAAAAGATGTACAGCTTCGTACGCTTGACACTTATTACATGAGTCGGGTTGAGAAATTTATGAAAGAAGTAGGCAAACAATTGTCCGGCCAGCAGATAACCAAAGGTGGCAATATTATTATGGTACAGGTAGAAAACGAGTACGGCTCTTATGCTACCGACAAGCCTTATGTATCCGCCATACGCGATATTGTCCGTAAATCCGGCTTTACTGAGGTTCCCTTGTTCCAATGTGACTGGAGCTCTAACTTTATGAACAATGCATTGGATGATTTGCTTTGGACAGTAAATTTCGGGACTGGAGCCAATATAGATGCCCAGTTTAAAAAGCTGAAAGAAGTTCGCCCGGATTCACCGCTTATGTGCAGCGAGTTCTGGAGTGGCTGGTTCGATCATTGGGGACGCAAGCATGAAACCCGTGATGCCTCTACGATGGTTTCAGGAATAAAAGATATGCTGGACTGCAATATATCTTTCAGCCTTTATATGACACACGGAGGAACTACCTTCGGATGGTGGGGCGGTGCCAATAATCCTCCTTATTCGGCTATGTGCAGCTCTTACGATTACGATGCCCCTATCAGCGAAGCAGGCTGGACCACCCCTAAATATTATCAGTTACGCGAGTTGCTTCAGCATTATCTGCCAGAGGGAGAAAAGCTGCCAGAACCTCCTGCAGCTATTCCGGTAATCAGTATCCCTGCTATTACCGAATGGAAATCAGCTCCCTTGTTTGATAATCTGCACGAGCCGAAACTCTCGGATGCAATTCTTCCGATGGAAGATTTAGGCCAAGGATGGGGAACCATTTTATATCGTACCACATTGGACACAGATATAGAAGACACTCTTTATATTGATGAAGTGCACGACTGGGCTCAGGTATTTGCCGACGGAAAACTCTTGGGACGTATGGACCGCCGTCGTGGAGAATTCAGTTTGCCTTTGACCGGAAAAATAGCAAAAGGAACTCGTCTGGATATTTTGGTTGAGGCCATGGGCCGTGTGAATTTTGATAAATCCATACACGACCGTAAAGGAATCACCCACAGTGTTGAAGCTATGGCTCGAGGCCGGAAAACTCCGTTGAATAACTGGAAAATCTATAACCTTCCACCATTTTATGACTTTGTGGCTGACAAGCATTATCAATCCCAGCGTTCAGTATCGTCTCCAGCCTATTATAAAGCGACATTCACTCTGGACAAAGTAGGAGATACATTCCTTGATATGCAGACTTGGGGAAAAGGTATGGTTTGGGTAAATGGTCATGCTTTAGGACGTTTCTGGGAAATCGGTCCTCAGCAGACACTTTTTATGCCTGGATGCTGGCTTAAGAAAGGAAAGAATGAAATTATTGTACTCGACTTGAAAGGTCCTTCACAGACGGTTGTCTGCGGATTGCAGCAACCTATACTGGACATGCTCCGGAAAGAGCAAATCCGTTCCGGACGCGTCAATAAAAATGATTTAAAGGTGGAAAAGCTGGAAACGGCTCACCGTGACACATTTAAAAAAGCTAACGGCTGGCAGGAAGTGAAGTTTGCCGGTGTTAAGTCGGGACGCTATTTTTGCTTGGAAACACTTTCTGGTTTTGGAACAGATAAGCAGACTGCGATAGCAGAACTGGACGTATTGGACAAGTCGGGTAAGCCGGTGTCGCGTGAAAAATGGCAGATTGTTTACGCTGACAGTGAAGAAACAGAGGGTGGAAACTATACAGCCGAGAAAGTATTTGATTTACAGGAAAGCACTTATTGGCTGACGAAGAAAGGCGCAGCATTTCCGCACTGTATCATTATCGATTTAGGAAAGCAATACGAAATAGGTGGTTTCCGTATGTTGCCCCGTGCTGAAAAAGGAGCTCCTTCTGTTCCTGGAAACTATCAGGTTCGTGTAGGAAATACCGTAAAATGAAATATGCAGATTTTAGTCTATTCAATAGTTCGTTAAAAATTAGCCCAGCCTAAACGGCTCTGGCAGTAAATAAAA
>CAJKDC010000072.1 GCA_905198575.1 uncultured Bacteroides sp.
TTATCTTTGCACTGTGTTTTTCATGGTATTAGATTTAAGGTTAATGAAGATTGGGAGTCTGTGAAGATTCCCTTTTTTATTTTTGTACATTCGGAAAGTCCTTGACGGTTGTTTTTCTCATTTTAGTGGTGAACGTAAGGCATTGCAATGAGGTATTTTTGCTATTGGAATGCAGAACGTGTGTCAAGGCTGTGATAAACTAAAAATAAAAGGAGATAAACGCAATCGGGTAACGTTTATCTCCTTTCTGTTTTATTATTCCACGATGGTCATTTCGTCTATCAGATGCTTGGCACCTGCAAACTTGTCTATAATAAATAAAGTATAGCGGATGTCTACGCAGGCAGCCCGTTGTAATCTGGGGTTATAGGCAATGTCGCCTGTAAGGCCTTCCCAGTTTCGGTCGAAGCCGGTGCCTATCAGTTCTCCCTTACTGTTGAATACGGGTGAGCCGGAATTACCGCCGGTGTTGTCCGTGCCCGTGGCAAAGCAGACAGGCATGCGGTCGTCTTTCATGGCATATCTGCCAAAATCTTTTTTCTGATACAGCTCTTTCAGGCGGGCCGGGACTACGAATTCATAGTTTGTAGAGTCTTCTTTTTCCATCACACCTTCCAATGTTGTGTAGTAGAGATACTCTTTTCCGTCCTGCGGCTCGTACGAACCAATCTTGCCGTAAGTCAGGCGCAGGGTAGAGTTGGCATCCGGATAAACGGGAATTCCCTTTTTCTGTTTCAGTTCCAGCATGCCGGCCACCCATGTCTTGTGTGCCTTGTTGTAGGCTTCGGTTTCGGCTTTCATGGCTTCCGATGTAGCTTTATAACCTTCTTTCACCGATTTTGCATACAGAATCATCCAGTCCTTTTCGAGTGCGGCTGCCGACGGACGTTTCACGAACTTGGCAAATGCCTCTTTGCTGCTGAAGATGGACTTGTCGAAGCAGGCATCTACAAAATCGCTGGTGCTGCCGCCGAATTTTTGCTGGATGCTGCCGAAGATGCTGATGTGCTGTGCGGCAGGAACCAGACGGGCATACAGACTCAGCATTTCTTTCGATACTTTGCGGTCTACTTCGGGGTCGTAGTCTTTGTTGAAGAACTTTTCGAAATCCTGCTTCAGTTGTTCCAGGCTGGCTTTTACTGCCTCACGGTCTTTGGCCAGCAGTGCCTTATGCAGCTTGTCGGTTTCCGGTACTTTGCTGAACTCGGTGCCCTGCATCAGCGCCTCCAGAATGGCCTGCTGGTGATAGACAGCATCGAAACGCTTGGCCACGATATCCTTGATACTTTCGTATGCTTTTCTGAACTCGCCGTTGCCGCTCTGTTCGCCGTATGCCAGCAGCTCTTCCTGCTGTTTTCTTTTCGTGTCGAGCACTTTCAGCCGTACCAGACCCTCGTTCATGCCGATGGCATTTTTCCAGTAGTTGGCCGAGCCGGCATATTTGCTGGCATACTGGATGCGTGTCTTGGCACTCTTCATCATTTCCTTGTTCAGGGCTCTCAGGCGCACGCCGCGTACGGTGTCGCGCATAAAGTTGGTGGTTTTCATGCGCTCTTCCACTTCGTCGCTGATCATGTATCGCCAGTTGCGGCCGGGGAATCCCATTACGAAGGTAAAATCGCCTTCCTCGATGCCGCCCAGATTGATGGTGAGGTGTTTCTTGACGCGCAGAGGCTGGTTCTCGGCGCTGTAGTTGGCGGGTTTGCCGTCTTTGCCGGCATAGATGCGGAAGATAGAGAAGTCACCGCAGTGGCGAGGCCACATCCAGTTGTCGGTATCGGCACCAAACTTACCGATGGAAGAAGGGGGAGCGCCTACCATACGTATATCCTTATATACTGTTTTTACAAACAGGTAGTATTTATTGGCGCCGTAAAATGGTTTAAGCTCCAGTACGGTAAACTCATCGGTTGCAATGTTCTCGGCTTTGGCAAAACGGTCGGCCACTTGGCTCAGGTAGCTGGGCGACAGGTAATTTACGCCTTCCGGGTCGGGATCCTTGGCCAGCTGCTCCCGTACGTAGGATGTTACGTCGAGGATGCGGTCGATAAACGTAACGGTCAGCCCCTTGCAAGGCAGCTCCTGGCTGCGTGTCATGGCCCAGAATCCGTCGGTCAGGTAGTCATGCTCTACAGAGCTGTGCTGCTGTATGTACGAATATCCGCAGTGATGATTGGTCAGTACCAGTCCTTCGGCAGAAATCACTTCGCCTGTACATCCGCCTCCGAAGTGCACTACGGCATCTTTCAGGCTGATGTTGTCGGGGTGATAAACTTGGTCGATACGCAGGTCCAGTCCCAGGTCGTACATGGCAGCCGCGTTTTGCTGCTTCAGGTCGGTAAGCATCCACATGCCTTCATCGGCCTGCATGGGTAGCCAGAGGGCGCAGCCCAGCAGCAGGGTTGAAATTTTTTTTAAGTCCATATTGCGCGTTTTTATTATAAATAATAAAGATGAGATACAAAGATAGCAGAAAAAAAGAAATTTCTTTTGTTTCGTGAACAATTGCTTCGGCTGTGTGTTATAGGTATGTACTTTACGAAAAATCGTTCAATGCGATTGGGATTGTAAGTAAAATCAATAATAACATAGACATAAGGATTTAAAAATGAAAAAGAAAAGTATTGTTGCTTTGGCTATGGCCGCTACTGTGATGACTGCAAATGCTCAGAAAATATACGATGGAAATCAGTTTCTGGATAACTGGTATGTAGGACTTAATGGGGGAGGGATAACTCCGGTTGCACATGCTGCATTTTGGAAAAACATGCGCGGTGTGGCTGGCTTGGAATTAGGTAAACAGGTTACTCCGGTGCTGGGACTTTCGGTACAGGGACTTGCTGCAGTAAATACTTCTGCCAGTCGCAATGCATTTGATGCCGTTAGCGTTACAGCAAATGGAAAGATTAATTTGTCAAACTTGATCTTCGGATATAATGGTAAGCCTCGTGTTTTCGAAGTTGAAACTGTTACAGGTATTGGCTGGGGACACGATTTTATGAACTCTGGTTACAGCTACGACCGCAGCTACTTGGTTAGCCGTTTTGGTGCAAGCTTCAACTTCAACCTGGGTGAAAGCAAGGCTTGGAGCATCAACGTAAAACCGGCAATGGTTTATCGTATGGACGGAAATCAGGCTCATAAGCTGAATGTAAATAAGTCGGGACTGGAATTGCTGGCTGGTGTGACTTACCACTTTGCCGGAAGCAACGGAAAACGTTATCAGACTATCGTAAAACCATACAACCAGGCTGAAGTAGACCAGTTGAACAATACAATCAACAGCTTACGCGAACAGGAAGCTGCTGCACAGCAGGCGCTGGATGCAGTTAAGGCAGAAAATGCTCGTCTGCAGCAGGAACTGACTGACTGCCAGAATGCACCGAAACAGGTAGAAACAATCATTCAGGAAACTTCTACCAAGAGCATGGAGTCAGTAATTACATTCCGTCAGGGTAAAATTACCATTGGTGCCGACCAGAAACCGAACGTAGAGCGTATTGCTACTTATATGAAGAATCATCCGGGCAGCACTGTGAAGATTTTGGGTTATGCTTCACCGGAAGGAAGCGTAGAGATTAATGAACGGATTGCCAGACAGCGTGCTGAGGCTGTAAAGAATATGCTTGTCAATACTTATAAGATTAGCGCAAGCCGTATTACTGCCGAAGGCCAGGGTGTAGGTAGTATGTTCAGCGAACCAGACTGGAACCGTGTAAGTATTGCTACACTGGAAGAAGTGAATAATAAGTAATGATTGCTTCGGGCAATGCAATATAACTCTGTTTTATAAAACAATCTTGATAAACTTGGGTAGGATGTACTCTTTTCATGGAGTACATCCTTTTTTTTATTTGATAGGGTTTATTTTTTCAGCATGTAGGCTACGGACAGACCGAAAGTGCGGTTTCGGGGTGTGTCATAGATGCTGTGCACGTTGCTCAGTCCGAGCTCGTACGAGGCTTTCAGGCGCACATGCTGGTATTGCAGGTTCAGGGCAAAAGCCAGTCCGGCATCGGTACGGTTGAAAGGCCGGTCGCTGTAGGAGCTGCTGCTATAAGCTTTAAAGATATTGGTAGCGCTGGTGTACGGCTGCCCGTAAAAATCTGTTCCGGAGATAAATCCGCTGCCCCGTATGCCCGTATTGATGTATCCGCCTGCCTGAGGGAGGATGGAGAACGATTTTCCCAGATTAATCCGATAGCCTGCGAGCAAGGGAATCTGAAGGTAATCCATCTGATTGGCTTCTATCCGGCTGATGGTGGCATGGATGTTTTGCATGCCATCAAGCATGCCTCCTTTTCTTTCGTAGGCCAGTCCGCTTTCCAGTTCAATGGAGCATGGAAAACTGTATTGGACGAGTGCGCCGACTTTAAAGCCGTTTTTTGCTGAATTGTGGAGGTCTGTGTGAAAGTTATTCCGGGTGTAACCGGCTTCAACTCCGAAATTCCATTGTTGGGAATAGCCTTGCAGGAAGGCGAACGCTGAAAGGCTAATGAAAAGGATTCGTTTTCTTACATTCATAATTGAAATTTTTTTAGTTGTATTGTCTTTTGAATATCTGTAAAAGTGGCATAAAAGTATAGGAAAAATAGAATGGAGCCCCTGCTTTATAAAAATATTTTTTTTCTTTAACCGTGTATTTAAAAATGTTAGGAATTTTAATGAGTGCAGCATTGGATAAGGGATGCATGAGAACAAGTCCGGCAGGAAAAGGGATGATTTTTATAAAAATAGGTATTCGGGGAATATGTTTTTAGCATAATTCGCGAATACATATAAATGTTTTCTGTATCTTTGCTATAATCAACCTGAGTAATCTAAAATTAAATTGCTGTTTTTATGAATATGAAGTTACGACTAATCGTGATGAATTTCCTGCAGTTTGCTGTATGGGGTGCTTATCTGACTTCTATGGGAGCCTATTTGGCGCGCATCGGACTGGGAGGAAAAATAGGCCTGTTTTATGCCATGCAGGGAATCGTATCACTGTTTATGCCGGCTATTTTGGGGATTATAGCCGACCGCTGGGTACCGGCACAGCGTCTTTTGGGATTAAGCCATCTGGTAGCCGCCCTGTTTATGGCAGCAGCCGGTTATTATGGAATGACGGCCGGCGATGACATCGCATTTGGTCCTTTGTTTACTTTATATTCATTCAGTGTAGCTTTTTATATGCCCACACTGGGACTTTCCAATTCGGTTGCCTTTACGGCTTTGGACAAGGCCAGGCTGGATGCCATCCGTAACTTCCCGCCTATCCGTATTTTCGGTACCATCGGGTTTATATGTTCCATGTGGCTGGTAGATTTGTTGGGTTTCCAGCATAACTATATGCAGTTTTTTGCATGTGCGGCTTGGGGTATTCTTTTAGCTGTGTATGCCAATACGTTGCCGGGCTGTCCGGTCAATCATGCATCTTCGGGCGAGCGTAAATCGTTTGTCGATGCCTTTGGCCTGCGTGCTTTCCTGCTGTTCAAACAGCGCAAAATGGCGGTATTCTTTATCTTTTCCATGTTGCTGGGAGTTTCTTTGCAGATAACCAATGGATTTGCCAATCCGTTTATCACCAGTTTCGGCAGTATTCCGGAGTATGCAGATACGTTTGGAGTGCAGCATGCCAATCTGTTGATTTCGCTTTCGCAGATTAGTGAAACTTGTTGTATCTTGCTGATTCCTTTCTTCTTGAGCCGGTTTGGAATTAAGAAAGTTATGCTTATTGCCATGGTGGCTTGGGTGTTCCGTTTCGGCTTGTTCGGTCTGGGTAATCCGGGAGACGGTGTATGGATGTTTATTCTGTCTATGCTGGTGTATGGAGTAGCGTTCGATTTCTTTAATGTATCCGGTTCGCTGTTTGTAGATAAGGAGACTGATATTTCCATCCGTTCCAGTGCGCAGGGACTGTTCATCATCATGACCAACGGTATCGGGGCTACAGTGGGAACGTTGGGAGCACAAGCTGTGGTCAATATGTTTGTGGACTTTTCCAGTTCGGAACCTCAGATTGAAGGATGGGCACATGCCTGGGATGTATTTGCCGTTTATGCAGCAATTGTAGCAATACTGTTTGCTTTCATTTTTAAATATAAGCACGTTAGAAGCTAAATTTTGATTTTTCAAGGAGGATTTGTTATGAATGAAGAGGTAGAGATTGTTTTGTCCGAGATATCAATGGTGCTTTCTCCATCCAGTTCGTATGCTATTTTGTTGAAGGAGAAACAGGGAAAACGCCAATTGGCTGTCATTATGGACGCACATGCTGCGGAATTACTGAAGGCTGCCAGTATGAAGGCGCCTGCACCGCGACCTTTTACCCATAATCTGATGACTGCGATGATTCAGGAAGGAGGTTTGTCGGTAGACAGAGCTTTGGTATACGAAATAAAATCGGGTATTTTTTATACGCGTTTGTCAATGTACCGGCAGGACGGTTTTGCTTTTGAGTTGGATGTACGTATTTCGGATGCATTGATTTTGGCTCATTTGCTGGGTTTCCCGATATTTGTGCTCGAGGAAGTGCTGGAGCGCGAAAAGTTGCGCTATATATCCAGTGACGGTTCATCGTATACGGTTTCTGTCAATGCTGTGGACTTGCCTTCTTTACGGAAGGCGCTCGAACAGGCGGTGAAGCAGGAAGACTATGAGCGTGCGGCACAGTTGCGCGATGAGATTTTGAAAAGAGAAAATGGAGTAGACCGGACAGATACGGACGGTGAGAATGAATAAAAAAACGGAAAAAGTATTATGCATGTATTTTATACACCGGATATTGCAGTGACCTGCGAGATGCCGGAAGAAGAAGCGGCACACTGTCTGCGCGTACTCCGCCTGGGAGTGGGTGACGAGGTGATGCTCACGGATGGAAAAGGTTGTTTCTATAAGGCAGTAATCAGTGCGGCAACCGGTAAGCGCTGTCAGGTGAAGGTGACTGAAACGATAGAACAGGAGCCTTTATGGAACGGACATTTGCATTTGGCAATGGCACCTACTAAAAATATGGACCGTATCGAGTGGTTGGCCGAGAAGGCTACGGAGATTGGTTTCGACGAACTGAGTTTCCTGAACTGCCGCTACTCGGAGCGTAAGGTTATCAAGACGGAACGTGTGGAAAAAATCGTAGTGTCGGCAGTGAAGCAGTCGCTCAAGGCCAGAAAGCCGGTAGTGAACGAAATGATGGATTTTGCCCGTTTTGTAAAACAGGATTTTGCCGGACAGAAGTTTATTGCCCATTGTAACGAAGGCGAGAAACTGCTGCTGAAGGAAATTCTTGTTCCGGGCGAAGATGCGCTGGTGCTGATTGGGCCGGAAGGTGATTTCAGTCCGGAAGAAGTAAAGCTGGCAGAATCGCTGGGATTCCGTTCTATCAGTCTGGGGAAATCGCGCCTGCGTACAGAAACTGCAGCGCTTGTTTCCGTTCATATCATGAATCTGTTTAATCAAAGATAGTTCTTTAATGCATAGACTCGCGATGAAAAATATCAAGATACTTTTAGTTTCACTGGTCGTAATCTTTTTGGGAACGGCTTGTTCCGAAAAGGTAGCACACCAGTATGCTCTGCCTAAAGATGCGTCATTGGTTATGGCCGTTGATTTGAAGGCGATGGCCGATAAGAGTGGCCTGTCGGCAGGCGAGGGAGCAGCCGTTGTGAAGAAGTTGCATGATGCGCTGATGCAGGGGTTGGACAAAGAGGGCGTACAGTTGCTCGAAGAGGTATTTGCAGACCCGAGTGCCAGCGGCTTGTCTTTCACAGACCCTGTTTATGTTTTTGTAGGCCGTCAGTCGGCTAATGTAGGAGCCGTGGTACGTGTAAAGAAGCAGAAGGATGTTGAGCATACAATATCGGTGTTGCACAAGCAGGGAGTCTGTGGTGAAATACATGAGGCCGAAGGTTTTAAATGGACGGTAGCCGGAAAGGCGTTGCTTGCTTTTTCGGATGGTGCCTTTTTAGCTTTGTATAGCGACAAAGCAAGCCGACCTGATGATTTGAATTATATGGCAGCCGTCTTGCTGGGGCAGGATGAGGCTGGAAGCTATGCCGGTACAGATGATTTCAAGACCATGATGACTGAGAAGGCCGATATTGCTATCTCGGGAAATATGGGCATTGTGCCTCACGAAATCGTATCCATGTTTTCGATGGGATTGCCTGCGACGTTGAATCTGGAAGACATGAAGATGCAGGCTCAAGTGAATTTCGAGAATGGAAAGTTGGTTATGAATGTCCGGAATACGACGGAGAACAAGGAGATTCTGGCTTTTATGAAGAAACAGCAGCAGGCTTTTCAGCCGCTCAAGGGAACGTATCTGGATTATTTTGCACCGGCTGTAGCTTGCTGGATGAGCGGAAATATGAAGGGTGAGAAAGCATACGAGTTGTTGTGCGAGAATCCGACTATCCGTCAGACGCTGGAGAGTCCGCTTTTCCCTGTCGATTTGTATCGTATCTTCCAGGCGATAGATGGTGAAATCTGTCTGGCATTGGATGCAAACAATGCCGGTTTTATCATGTATGCTGATGTGAAGAACAGCTCTTTCCTGCAGACCTTTGAGGATTTAAAGCCTTTGCTGGCACTTACCGGTGGCGAAATGCAGCTGGTTACTGTTGGACCGGACGCTTATGAGTTTCGTGGAGCATACGGCATGATGCGTTATGCGGGGATGAATCGTCTCTGGCTGGGAGTCAAGAACAACCGTTTCTATTTGACAAACAAACAGGAAGCTATCGATGCCCGTCCGTTGGGACAGAATTTGCATAGTTTGCCGTGGGCGGACTCAGTGAAAGGCAAACAGTTCTTTATGTATATGTCTTTCCCGTCTTTGGCTAGCCTTTTGTATGGCATTCCTACAGCAGAGGTACGTACGGTGGCTACTGTCTTCAATACGCTGGATAAGCTGACGGTTATGTCGTCCGACTGGCAACATACCGAAGTAGTGCTCACTTCTAAGGAAACCAAGAAAAATTTGCTCAGACAGGTGCTGGAGGGTATACAGAATTTCTAATAACGGATTGATAATATGAATAGCATTCATTTGCAGCAGACATTGCCTGCCGTTTTTGCGGACAGAAATCAGATAGATTCACAGGTGTGGCATCAGGATTTGACGCTTGATAAAGGCGTTTACTATCGGATTGAGGCTGCATCTGGAACTGGCAAGTCTTCTTTGTGCAGTTATATATATGGTTATCGGAACGATTATCAGGGCATTATTTGTTTTGATGGAGTGAATATCCGTAATTATACTATGGCCGATTGGGTTGAAATTCGCAGAAGGCACATCAGTATGCTTTTTCAGGAGCTAAGGCTTTTTTCGGAACTTACAGCTTCCGAAAATGTTATGGTGAAGAATAAACTGACGGGGTATAAGGATAAGGCTGCAATAAAGCGCTGGTTCGAAGCATTGGGTATAGCCGACAAGTGGAATGTTCCGGTAGGGAAAATGTCGTTTGGCCAGCAGCAGCGTGTTGCTTTTATCCGTGCGTTGTGCCAGCCGTTCGACTTTCTGTTTTTGGATGAGCCGGTAAGCCATTTGGATGAGGCGAACGGTGAGATTATGGCGCAAATATTATTGGAAGAAGTGCGTAAAAACGGAGCCGGAGTCGTACTGACATCCATAGGGCGGCATCTGAATATGGAATATCATAAGGTATTAAAGTTATGAAATTGATTTGGAATTTATTGAAGCAGCATATCAGCTATGCCCAGCTTGTCGGTTTTTTCTTTGCCAATCTGTTTGGTATGACCATCGTGTTGCTGGGGGTACAGTTTTACAGGGACATAGCACCGGTGTTCAGCAGTGAAGATTCCTTTATGCAGGAAGACTACATTGTCGTTACCCGAAAGGTAAGCACTTTGGGAAGTCTGGTAGGCGGTGCACAAGGTTTTTCGGATGCTGATGTAGATGATTTGCGTAAACAGCCTTTTACGAAGGATGTAGGAGCTTTTCAGGCTTCGCGCTTCAAAGTGGTGGCAGGTATGGGCTTTCAGGGCATGAACATGTCGACGGCTATGTTTTTCGAATCTGTTCCCGATGCTTTTGTAGATGTTGTTTCGGATAAGTGGACATTTACTCCCGGAACGGCTATCGTACCTATTATCTTGCCGCGCAATTACTTGAATCTCTATAACTTTGGCTTTGCACGTAGCAGGAACTTACCTCAGTTGTCGGAAGGTGTACTGGGTATGATACGGCTGGATATTCGTATTGCAGGAAACGGGAGTCAAGATGTCTTGAAAGGACAGATTGTAGGTTTCTCCGACCGCCTGAATACGATACTTGTCCCTGAAGCATTTATGAAATGGGCCAATGAGAAATATGGTGAGCGTAAAGCATCCAATCCTTCACGTCTTATTTTGGAAGTTCATAATCCGGCAGATGAACGGATAGCTCAATATTTTCAGAAAAAAGGTTATGAAACAGAAGATAATAAACTGGATACCGGAAAAACAACCTGGTTCTTGAAACTGATTATGGGAATCGTACTGTTGGTAGGCTTGTTCATCAGTCTGCTTTCCTTCTATATCCTGATACTGAGCGTGTACTTGCTGTTACAGAAAAATACGGTAAAACTGGAAAATCTGTTGCTGATTGGTTATAGTCCGTCTCAGGTTGCTTTGCCTTATCAGTTGTTCAGTATTGCATTGAACGCTTTAGTGCTGTTGTTGTCTGTGGTACTGGTTTGGGTTTGCAGATGCAGTTACTTGCAAGTATTGGAGAGCTTGCTTCCTTCAGGCCTCGGAGGAGGACTCTGGTCGGCTGTTCTGGTCGGCTTGATGATCTTTATTGGGGTATCTGTCTTCAACTGGCTGGCAATAAGAAAGAAAGTAATAGCAATATGGTACAATAACAATAAATAGGATATGGTTACACAAGTTGAATTTGCCTTGCGTGCTCGCAGCCGTGGCTGTCATTTGATTACGGATGAAGTCTGTAGCCATCTGGGAGTATTACCCCGTTTCGGATTGTTGCATTTGTTCATCAAGCATACCAGTGCGGCATTGAGTATCAATGAGAATGCAGATCCGGATGTACGTAGTGATTTGGATAAGATTATGGATAACCTGATACCAGAGCGTCAGTCTTGGTATGACCATGTAGACGAAGGTTGGGATGATATGCCTGCACATGGAAAAAGCTCTGTAATAGGAGTGGGGATAACCATCCCTATCACCGACGGACAGTTGAATCTGGGTACGTGGCAGGGAATTTATCTGTGTGAGTTTCGTAATTATGGAGGGCCACGCAAGGTGGTTGCTACTGTGATGGGAGAATAATCTGTCCGACAGACAGATTATTCCTCATACAGAATGGTCATTAATATAGTTTTGTAACTCCTGTTTGTAGCTTTCAGAAACTGGAATGTATTCTTTCCCGAAAACAATGCGTGCTTTGTCGATAACCTTGATTTTCTGTTTTTGCACAATGTAGGAACGGTGAACCCGGATGAACCGGTCGGTTGGCAGCTTTTCTTCAAGCGCTTTCAGGCTGGTGAGCGAAAGTATCGGGCGGCTTTCTCCTTCCAGATGTATTTTTACATAATCTTTCAATCCTTCTATATATAAAATATCTTTCAGGGAAATTTGAATCAGCTTATAGTCACTTTTTACATAGATAAAGTCGGGCTTGTCTGTTGGTTCATTGTCTGTTCCTCGTTTTCTGTCGAACCACTGGACAGCCTTGTTGACTGATTGTAAAAAATCAGTGTAACTAATAGGCTTTAGCAAATAGTCCAGCGCATTAACCTTATATCCGTCCAGTGCATACTGACCGAAAGCCGTAGTAAACACGATGCGCGTATCTTCGGGCACCATGTGCGAAAATTCAAGTCCGTTAAGTTCCGGTATCTGTATATCCAGAAAAAACAAGTCTACCGGATTGTCCGGAAGCATCTTCATGGCTTCGATGGCACTGGAGTAGGCGCCATTCAGCTCTAAAACCGGTGTTTTTTTGACGTAACTCTTCAATAACTCCAACGCAAGAGGTTCATCATCTACTATGGCACATTTCAGAATCATGGTTTAATCCGTTTGAATGGTTAGATACGATATATAAGTTTTTAAATCATCGGAAACACCTTTGTTCCACTGATATTTTCCGCTATGCAGTAAGTTCAGCCGTTTCTGTACTTGTTCGAGTCCTATGCCCGAACCGCTTTTGTCATTGTCGTTTTTAGGGAAATTGCTGTTTTCTATCTTACAGATAATCCGTTCTTTCTCTTCGGCAATCTGTATATGGATGAAACTTTTTTCTGTTGGCGAAATACCATGTTTGAAAGCATTTTCAATTAATGAAATAAAAATCAGCGGTACCACTTTCGTCTGGCTGTTGTTACTGATGTTGAATTCCGTACAGACTTCTACATTACCGGAAATTCGTATTTTCATCAATTTTATATAGTTTTCGATGAAGTCGATTTCTTTCTGCAGCGGAACAAAATTTTGCTGATTATCGTAGAGCAGATAGCGCAGCAAGCGGCTCAACTCCTGAATGGCCTGTTGTGCTTTTTCCGTATCAAAGGCAGTCAGGGCATAAATATTATTCAGCGTGTTGAGTAGAAAGTGCGGGTTCAGCTGGTTTCTGAGGTTGCTCAATTCGGCTTCTGTGCGTTCCCTTTCGGCCTCACGTCTTGCCGTCTCAGCTTCTTTCAGACTGGAACTCATCCGAATAGCAGCACTCAGTACAGCTGTAAAGATAAGGTTGCTCATATCCCGTAGGAAGAAAATCCATTCAGGTGGAGTAGGACGGAGTGGTGGAGGGGGTGGAAAAAACAAGTTACTCCAGATTCTTTGTCCGGCAGTTATGATTAAAATAATAATCAGATTCGTAAAGATAAATTGTCCCGTTTTACTTTTGCACAAATACCGTGGCACCAGAACAAAATAATTGATGTAGAAAACGAAAAACATCGTAACCGGCATAACCAGATGCTTGAAGTATTGGTCCCACTCAATCGCATTATTCAGTTTCTGGATAAAGGATAAGGGGAATGCAAAAACAATCCCCCATCCTATAATGTGTATAACTAATTCCAGTATGTTATTCTTTGAAAATTTCATAGTATTGCAAATATAGTTATTTCGGACCAATAAGTCCTCAATGTGTCATGCATTTATTCATAACGTATTGCCTCTATCGGGTCCAGATCGGCAGCTTTCTTGGCAGGATACCATCCGAAAAAGACTCCGGTAACAGTACATACGGCAAACGAAAGCAATACACTCCAAGGCTGGATAAATACAGGCCAGTGAGCTACGTTCTTTACAATCAGGCTGGATACACATCCGATGATGACTCCTATCAGTCCGCCGGTGATACTGATTAAAATTGCTTCTATCAGGAACTGACTCAGTATATCCACTCCTCTGGCTCCTACAGACATGCGCAGACCTATTTCGCGTGTTCGTTCTGTAACCGAGACATACATGATATTCATGATACCGATACCGCCTACTATCAGAGAAATTCCGGCAATGCAGGCCAGCAGGGTGGTCATCAGGTCGGTTGTAGTATTCATCATCGAGCTGAGTTCCTGCTGTGTGCGTATCGTAAAGTCGTCGCTGTCGGTCTTTTTCAGCTTATGTTCTCTGCGCAGAATTGTGCTGATTTCGTCTACTGCCATATCCGTCATGTCTTCTGTAATGGCCGAAGCAAAAATCCCGCTCAAGTAAGTCTGGGCCAGCAGACGCTTCATTACGGTAGTATACGGTGCCAGTACGACATCATCCTGGTCCATACCCATGGAGTTATATCCTTTCGATTTCAGTACACCAACTACCCGCAATGGGATTTTGTTGCAGCGGATGACCTTTCCAATCGGGTCCGAACCATCCGGAAACAAGTTGTCCACGATTGTTTTTCCAATGACACATACTTTGGCTGCTGTCTGAATATCGGCCTCGGTAAACATTTCTCCATTTTCTACAGAGAGCTGCCGGATAGTAAGATAATCTATGCTGACTCCACTTACTGAAGACGGATAGTTGTTTGCGCCGGCAATAAGCTGACCGGAAGCCGAAACGTTAGGACTTATACCGCTGAGGTACGAGCATTCATTCCGCAGCTTGTCGTAATTCTCCAATTTCAGAGTTTGCATAGACGACGGGTCCTGGCGTACGCCACCTCTCATTTCTGCTCCCGGGTGAATCATAATCATGTTCGAGCCCATTTCGGAAATCTGTTGCTGGATACTCCGTTTCGAACCCTGACCGATGGCAAGCATTGTGATAACGGATGCCACACCGATAATGATTCCCAGCATGGTGAGAAACGCCCTCATTTTGTTGTTCGAAAGCGCTCTTAAAGCTATTTTGAATAAGTTTGTTCCATTCATGATTGCTGCTGTTTAGTCTTCATCGTTTACCGGCAAGGCAGCAAGTGCCTCGGCGGCCGATAAAATATTGTTGTTGGTAGTATCTTCAATCACGTGCCCGTCACGCAGACGAATATTACGGCTGCTGTATTGCGACAGTTCCGGATTATGTGTAACAAAGATGATAGTCCTGCCTTCGGCATGCAGTTTCTGGAACAGTACCAGAATCTCAAATGAAGTCCGGGTATCCAAGTTTCCTGTAGCTTCGTCTGCCAGAATTACAGCCGGATTGTTGACCAGAGCACGGGCTATGGCTACACGTTGCATCTGTCCGCCGGACTTCTGATTGGATTTATGTTCCAGCCG
>CAJKDC010000073.1 GCA_905198575.1 uncultured Bacteroides sp.
ACAATATGACATAACCCAATTTGGCATACCAGGTAAGCCAAAGGGGAGGAGCAATAAAGATATTCAATGAGGCGATTTCTTTGTCCCATTCTTGATTACGGATGCGTGTTCTCACTTTGAAGTTATATTTACCTGGAGGAATATTACGAAAAATTACTTGATTTTCTCCTTGTGTGTCATACCATCTGTTTTCAAGGCCTTCTAGCATATAAGTGAATTCTACCTGTGGACTTTGTGTGTAGTCTAATACATTAAATGTAATGCGAAAACTATTCTGATTATAAGGTAAATGGACTACTCCCTTTTTGAATGGAATTGAAATTTCAGCATCTTTACTTTCTGTTTTTTTATTGTATTTGCAGAATTGGGTGATTTTAACAGGGGAAACTTGGCGGATAGAAGATAGTTCTTTGGGGTTAAAGAAACATGCTCCATTTTGAGAGCCGAAATAGATAATTCCATTGTGAGTCATACAAGTGGAGCCGTTCATGAAATCACCCATCGGAACTCCGTCGTGATGATTATAATTATAAAATAGGTTTTGTTTTGGATCTAAACAGGAGATGCCGTCATTACTACTTATCCAAATTCTTTTTTCCAAATCTTCGCAAATAGCACGTATATGACTGTTTTCTAAACCTTCCTTTTCTTTAAAGATTTTGTATCTGTTTGGTTGGCTGGTATTTTTGAATACGGCTAGTCCTTCGCGGGTCGCAACCCATATTTGCTCTTCTGAATCTTTTATCATGTGATTCACAGCATTGGAGCAGAAGCCGTTTTCAATAACGAAATTCCATAGTAGCTTATTGTTTACATCAAAGATAGAGATGCCTTTGCCGAAAGTACCTACCCATAATTTCCCCTCTTTGTCACGCAAAAGAGAATGTACCATGATGTCTGGTAATTGTTTTTGTATTTCTTCTTCCTTTACGAGTACTTCATTTGTACAGGAATAGATTCCGGTTTCAGTCCCAATCCACATTTTTCCGTTCTGATCTTCATAAAAGCATCTGACATCTAGATTGTTGAATAGACTAGAGGATATGTGAACAATTTCTTGTTTATCTGGTTTATAGAGCAGTATTCCGTTTTTGTAAGTTCCAAGCCATAGACGTTTCTGTCTGTCTTCATAAATGGTATTGATATGCGTGTTGTACACAAGTTCATGCGAGTAAAGATCATATGTCTTTATTTTCTTTCCATTTATAAATAATCCCAATTCATCTTCACTTCCTAGCCATACTTGATTGTCTGTAGCCCACATTCCCCACACTTGTTTGTAGCTTAGTCCTTTTGCTGTTTCTATTGTATAAGGTAGAATATTGAACATGGGTTGGGTATGACTAATGAAATCGATACCTCCCCGATAGTTTCCTATCCATATATTACCATAACAATCTTGATAGGCACATCGTGCATTAGGTGAAGATAGCCCATAATTGTCATTGGTGGCCTTTATATTTTGAAAATCTATTTCCTCTGCAGAAATAAAGGCGTTATGTTGTAAATCTAATATACTTACTCCTCCCATGTTGGTACATATCCATATCTTCCCGTCTTTCATCTGTTTGATATCGTATATAGAATTGGATAATAGTGAATTGTCATCATTGGGATTATGTTTGAATACTGTAAATTTTTCAGTGGTAGGATTAAAGAGGGCAAGTCCTGCGTTTGTTCCGATCCATACATTGTCATTCTTGTCTATGCAAATGGCTCGAACTTCTTGTCCGGGCAGACTGTTGGGATCCTTGGGATCAGGTATATAATTTTTAACAGTCTTGTCTTTTAATGATAAGATGCTTAATCCATTGAAGGCATGTCCAATATATAAATGCCCTGTTCTGTCTTCACAAGAAGTCCAGTTGGGAATCGGTAACCCTTGTATTTCATCATTTCTATAGGCTGTGAATTTTTTGGTTCGGGGGTTATAATGTTCTATGCCGACATGATAGTGGGTTATCCATATTCCTCCATCTGAGGCATAAGACAAGTCAGTAATGTCATTTGTTTGTAATTGTGACTTTTCAGCTATATAGGAGGTAAATGTTTCTTGATCACAGTTAAATGCACATAATCCGTTGCGTTGAGTTGCAATCCAGATAATATTTTCATTGGGATCGGCCAATACGGTATTTAGTTCATTACTGGTCAGGCCAGAGGTGTGTTTTGTATATACGGTGAAATGATTACCATCAAATTTATTTAATCCGTCTTCGGTTGCGATCCACATACAACCTTGTTGATCCTGGGTGATTCCAACTACATAATTACTAGATATTCCGTCTTCTACTCCCAATCTTTTAATCATATATGGCTGGGCAGTAGCTGGAATTAAAACATCTAATAACATATATATAACATATGTAATTCTAATACAATTGATTATATTAAATTTATGAACCATAGAATATTTGACAATTATGGACTAAAAACTCGTTATGAATGATTTTTCTACCATTCTTGCTTAATTTTTAATCTTTGTTTTTTCATAACATCTTTTATTTTTGCATCGTTTTAAAGGATATCTTATCTAAAACATTTGTAAATCTAGTAAAAAACTTTAGATGAAACAATAAGTTGATTAGTTTTTTTTGGGGTAAAAAGATTGCCACAAAATATAAAGAGTTTATAAACCTTATTATCTAATTTTAAAAAAGGAAAAAACAATGAAATCTAACTCATTTATGAGAAATCGTAAGGCATTTACTACTGTCTTATTGTTTTGCACTGGTTTCATAGCTTCTCACCCCTTGGTTGTGTCAGCTGCCGATAAGGTTATGGCTGTTCAATTAATACATCAACAGCAAACTATAAAAGGTATTGTTGTTGATGCTTCGGGTGAGCCTGTGATTGGTGCGAATGTTGTTGTAGAAGGTACTACAATGGGAACAATTACTGACTTTGAAGGTACTTTTTCTATTTCAGTACCTAAAAATGGAAAAATAAAAATTTCCTTTATCGGTTACAAAGATCAAGTCTTGACACCTCAATCTGGTAAGAATTTAAGAGTTGTGCTCGAAGATGATTCACAAATGTTAGGTGAGGTACAAGTCGTAGCGTATGGTGCACAAAAGAAAGTTTCTATAACAGGAGCCATTTCTTCAATGAAAGGTGAGGATTTGCTAAAAACTCCTGCTGCGTCTATGTCGAATGTATTGTCTGGTCAGATTACAGGTATTTCTTCGGTGCAATATTCTGGTGAACCCGGTGCTGATGAGGCGGATTTGTATGTGCGTGGTATTGCTACTTGGAATAATGCCAAACCTTTGATTCAAGTGGATGGGGTAGAACGCGAATTTTCGCAGATTGACCCCAATGAGGTAGAAAGTATTACGGTATTGAAAGATGCTTCGGCTACAGCCGTATTTGGTGTTCGTGGTGCTAATGGTGTTATATTGATTACTACTAAACGTGGTGCTGAAGGTAAGGCTAAAATTTCTTTTTCAACTTCGGCAGGTGTTAACTTAAGAACGAAACAATTGGAATTTGCCAATTCTTATCAGTATGCGTCTTATTATAATGATTTACAGGTAAATGATGGTGGAGTACCTACATTTACAGAAGAGCAATTGATAAAATTCAGAGATCATACAGATCCTATTTTATATCCGGATATTAATTGGATTGATTACTGTATGAATAAGGCAGCGTTTCAGTCACAACATAATGTAAATATATCGGGAGGTACTGATAGAATGCGTTACTTTGTATCAGCAGGTATGTTTACACAAGATGGTATGTTCAAACAACTTGCAGCGTCTGATAATTTTAACTTTAACTACAAACGTTACAATTATCGTGCTAATTTGGATTTTGATGCGACTAAGACTACATTAATTTCTGTTAATATTGGTGGGCGTATTGAAACTAAACGTACTCCTGAGTCTGGAGAAGACCAGAATCAGCTGTTCCGTAAATTATATTGGGCTGTGCCTTTTGCTGGTGCAGGCATTGTAGATGGAAAACGTGTGGTTTCAAATGCTGATTATCTACCATTTACTGGATCTGACGGATTGAATTCTTATTATGGGAAAGGCTTCCGTTCTACAACAACAAATGTGTTGAATGTGGATCTTGTATTGGATCAAAAGTTAGATTTTATAACCAAAGGACTTTCTTTTAAATTGAAGGGTTCTTATAATACTAGTTATTGGACACAAAAAATAGCCAGTTCTTCTATGGCTGTATATACACCAGTTCTTCATGATGATGGATCTATTGGTTATCGTAAGAGTGGCTCTGATTCTCAGTTGTCTTATAGTCGTAATTCAAATGGTGAAGGTAAATCACGTGATTGGTATATGGAAGCTGCTTTGAATTACAGTCGCAAATTTGGAGATCATAATGTGACAGGTTTGGTGCTTTATAATCAATCAAAACGATATTATCCAGGAGGTACTTATGATGATATTCCTTCGGCTTATGTTGGCTTTGTGGGGCGTGCTACCTATGATTATAAAACTCGATATATGGCAGAGTTTAATGTTGGTTATAATGGTTCTGAGAATTTTGCTCCAGGTAAACGTTATGGCTTGTTCCCAGCTGGCTCTATTGGTTGGATTGTCAGTGAAGAGTCTTTTTTTAAGCCGTTAAAGAAAGTGATCAATTACTTTAAAGTACGTGCCTCTGTAGGTATGGTAGGTAATGATAATAACGGAAATAATAGATTTTTGTATCTTCCAGACGCTTATATTTTGAATGACGATGGCTATTTTTTCGGTACGAATGCTGGAAATAAGAAGCCGGGTGCTTATGAGGCTAGTAAATCGAATGCTGATGTAACTTGGGAAAAATCTGTTAAGCAGAATTATGGTATTGATTTTTCTATTCTGAATGAAAAACTAAATATTTCTTTAGATTATTTTAAAGAAAACCGTCGAGATATTCTTTCTTCTCCAGATTATATGCCGGGAATTTTGGGTATGGTTTTACCTATTATGAATGTTGGTAAAACTGAAAATAAAGGATATGAGTTTCAGCTAAAATGGAATGATAAAATCGGTGATGATTTCCGTTATTGGGCAAACTTCAATCTCTCTTTTGCGCGCAACAAAATTGTTTATAAGAATGAGATTGAAAAGAATGAAGATTGGTTGTATGAAACTGGCCGTACAATTGGTTCTCGTTTGATTTATAAATTTTGGGGATATTATGATGAAACTGCAGAGGCTAGATATCAGGAAGAATTTGGTAGACCTATAGCAGATCATGGTTTATCTTTACAGCCAGGTGATGCGGTATTTGCTGACTTAAACAGTGACGGTGTTATTGATGGAGATGATGCTAGCCGTGATTTGGGGTATGTGGATACTCCTGAATATACAGCTGGTTTGAATCTTGGATTTAGTTGGAAGGGATGGGATTTTACAGCGCAGTTTACAGGAGCGTGGAATGTAGACCGTATGCTTTCCGAATTCCGTCAACCGCTGGGAGATACACAAAATAAAGGATTGCTTCTTTATCAATATGAAAATACATGGCGTTCGTCGGCCGATACTTATACGGCTAAATTCCCTCGTATATCGAAGTTAGCTCAAGCGAACAATTATAGAGCTTCCGACTTGTATTTGTGTGATGCAAGTTATTTACGTTTGAAAAGTGTTGAATTGGGGTATAATTTTAATATGCCTTTCATGAAGAAAATAAAAATGAATCAGTGCCGTTTATATGTAAGTGCGTATAACTTATTCACATTGACGGATTTTATGTGGGGGGATCCTGAGTCACGTCAAAGTGATCGTCCAAATTATCCATTGACTCGCGTGATTAATTTAGGTTTAAAAGTTGGATTCTAATATCTTGAAATCTTATGAAACATTTTGAAAAATGGTTTATTATAGCATTTGTGGGAGCAACGCTTGCCACTTCATGTGTCGATGATATAAAATTCGGTGATGCTTTCTTGGAAAAAGCACCAAGTGTGGCTGTAACTCAAGATACAATTTTCGGTAAAGCGGAGTATGCTCGTCGTTTTTTGTGGAATACTTATTCAAAGTTGTATTATGGTTTGGCCACAAACTGGAATGATGTGGATGGTAAGATGAATACTGGTATGTTTGAATGTTTATCTGATTGTTTTCATTCTCATAATTCATGGGATGGTTTGAATAGACATTATTATTCTGGTACTTATACTGCTAGTACAGAAGATGGTACAGCTGAAACACGTTTTGGTTTTACTAAAGAAGAAACTTGGCAGGCAATACGTAGTTCATGGATCTTTATTGAAAATGTAGATCGTGTACCCGATATGGACGGGAATGAAAAAGAACGATTGAAAGCGGAAGCGAAGGTAATAATAGCTTCTCGCTATTTTGATATGTTTCGTCATTTTGGTGGATTGCCTATAGTAAAAGCGTCTTTTGCGGCTGAAAATGAATATGATGTTCCTCGAGCTACCGTAGAAGAAACAGTGAACTTTATGATAGGTCTTTTAGATGAAGCGGCCACTGTACTTCCTTGGGATTTGACTGAGGATGGAGAGGCTAACTGGCAAGGACGTATGACTAAAGCGGCAGCTATGGGCTTGAAATGTAAAATTTTGCTTTTTGCTGCAAGTCCTTTATTTAATGACAATGAACCATATTGTACGGCAGAACCACAAGAAGCGGTTATCAATCATCAAGTGTGGTACGGAGGATATAAACCTGAATTATGGAAAGCATGTCTGACTGCTTGTGAAGAATTTTTCCAAGCCCTGCAAGTTAATGGGCATTATGAACTAGTTCAGGCTGTTGGTGATACGAATGATGCCTATAGAGCGGCTTTTAATAAAGCTTATTTCTTACGTGAAAATTCGGAATTGTTGATTTCTACCCGTATCATTGGTAAGTATAATTGGGATTGGTGGTATTATTGGGGCGATTGGGTGCCCAATGGCGGTTATACGCCTACATTGGAGTATATGGAAATGTTCCCTATGGCAACAGGCGAATCCTTTGACTTTGATAAGGCAGTACAGAATAATAATATGTTTTTTGAGAATAATGATTATAATAAACCTACTCGTGATCCACGTTTGTATGAAACAATTTTGGTAAATGGTGCTAAATGGAGTGGCCGTTCTGTGGAATTATGGGTAGGAGGACGTGAAAACGCTAATAGTACAAGTACTGAAACAGGACAGTATGCAACAGGCTTCGGTTTATATAAATTCTATAAAGAAGGTAAAGGAAGTCTAGCCAATAATTATTTGGAATGGCCTTATTTACGTATGTCGGAAATGTATTTGATTTATGCGGAAGCACTTCTGAAAAATAATCAACCGAAACTAGCTATAGAGATGGTGGATAAGGTACGTGCGCGTGTCGGATTAAAAGGGTTGATAGAGTCGAATCAAGACAAGAATTTACTATCTGATTCGAATGCTTTGATGGAAGAAATATTACGAGAACGTGCTTGTGAACTTGGGTTGGAAGATGTTCGTTTCTTTGATATGATACGTAATAAGCGTGCTGATCTTTTTGAGCGTCCTTTACATGGTTTGCTTATTGAACGTGCTGATGGTGGAAGTGGTTCATGGTCTGATAAACCGGAAGATAAACGGGGACCTTTTCCGACAAAATTTAAATATACTCAGTTCAAAATATCTAATTCAGCTCGTGCATGGTGGACAAATTTCAATTCAAAATGGTATTTGTCTGCATTTCCTGTAAATGAAGTAAACAAAGGATATGGATTGACTCAAAATCCAGGTTGGTAATACTTGATTTTTTATCTAATAAAAACTAGAAACAATGAAAAATAAAATATTAGCTTTGACAATACTTGCTTTTACAAGTATGAATGCCATGGCACAGGAAGAAGTTAATGTGACTGGTAAGGTGGTTGATAAGGTGGGAAACCCGGTATCGGGAGCTGCCGTGTCTGTATTGGGGCAACCACTTACTATGGTATCGACAGACGTTATGGGAAATTTTACAATTTCAGTATCAAAGGATGCTCAGCTTTGGATTCAGACGCCGTATGATGCAAAAAAAGTAGTAAAGGCGGAAATGGATAAAAAGATGACTGTTATAATGGATTTCTTTTCGAATAAAGTGAATTACGGTTTTGGATTGGAACAGACCTATACTGAGTCGACGGGAGCAGCTTCTACTGTTTATAGTGATGATATTGCAACTAGATCTTCATATACCGTAGGTAATTCATTGTACGGCAATGTGCTCGGATTGACTACTATGCAAAAAACGGGAACCATGTGGGAGCAAATACCTTCTATGTTCATTCGTGGGCAAAAAAGTTTAAATGGTAATAATGGTATATTGCTGGTAGTTGATGGTTTGGAGCGTGATAACGCTTATCAAGTTTTACGTTATCTTACACCGGAAGAGGTGGAGTCCGTAACGGTTTTGCGTGATGCAGCTGCAGTGGCTCTTTATGGTTATAAAGGAGCGAATGGAGTAGTGAATATCGTAACGAAGCGTGGATTATATAAGAAGCGTGAAATAAGTTTTGCTTATGATCATGGTTTTACTTATCAAAATCGTTTACCCGAAATGTCGGATTCGTATACTTATGCTAGAGCCATGAATGAGGCATTGGCTAATGATGGAAAAGCTGCTAAATATAGTCAGAATGAATTGAATGCTTTCAAAAGTGGCAAATATCCTTATTATTATCCCAATGTCAATTGGTGGGATGAGGTGTTCCGTGAAAGAGGATCATCAGATATTGCAACTTTAACTTTTCGTGGAGGCGCTTCTAAATTGCGTTATTATACAATGTTGAATTTGCAAAACGGTCGTGGCTTTTATAAAAATGCCAATGAGAATGATGGTTATTCAACTCAAGAGAAGTATTCTAAAGCAAATTTTCGTAGTAATTTGGATATTGATTTGACTCCTAAGACTAAAATGCAGGTAAATATTATGGGGATGTTAAATGAATTTAGTCGTCCGGGATATGGTTCTGATAATTTGATTGGAAAATTATATATGACTCCATCTGCGGCATTTCCTATTCGTACAGAAAATGGTTTGTGGGGTGGTAATGCAACATGGGATGGATATAATAATCCAGTTGCATTGGCTCAGGGTCGCGGTTATTCCAAGGGACATACATTGGGGTTGTGGGCAGATATGAGCTTAAGACAGGATTTGTCTTCTATCACGAAAGGTTTAGGAGCCTCTTTTCGTATGGGATATGATAATGTTGCTTCTTATTGGGAGGATCATTGCAAAGATTATGCGTATGGAAGTACTGTTGTGACAGAATGGAAAAATGGTGAACCGAGTGCTTTTTCCGAATATACAGGTGGCTCGGACAGTGAGATGAAAGGAGGAAGTAAACTTGATTGGCAGTATCGTTCTTTCAATTTTATGGCAAATGTGGACTGGAAGCGTCAGTTTGGAGAACATAAAGTATATACAACATTGATGTATACTTATAAATATGACAATAATGCCAATATAAACTCTAATCTTTATCATTGCAATTGGTCATGGTATACGCATTATGGGTATAAAAATCGTTATTTCTTCGATTTTGCATTAGTAAACTCAGCGTCTAATTTATTGGAAACAGGAAATCAATGGCATATTTCTCCTACAGTAGGACTTGCTTGGGTTGCATCTAATGAAAGTCTATTGAATAATTATTCATGGCTGAATTTCTTGAAGTTACGTGCTTCATTCGGCGTTATTAATACGGATAATATTCCTTATAACGGATATTGGTATGAAACCATGAACGGGAGTGGTGGTGGATATCCTATCCAAGATAATTTTAGTAATGGTGGAAGTTGGCAGGAAGGTCAATTGCCCTCAATAAATGGTACAACAGAAAAAGCGTATAAATATAATGTCGGTCTGGATGCTACTTTATTTGGTGGTCTAACGTTGACAGCTGACGCTTTTTATGAAAAGCGTCAAGATATTTGGGTATATACAGGTGGTAAGAATTCGTCAATATTGGGTGCAACAGCTTCTTATGCTAATGCTGGTGTGGTTGATAGTAAAGGTTTGGAATTTGGAGCAAATTATATAAAAAGCTTAGGTAAGGTTCGTTTCAATTTTGGGGGAACATTTACTTTAACTAAGAATAAAATTGTAGAGCAGTTGGAAGAACCGAAAGCTTATGAGTATCTTCGTGCTACTGGAAAAGCCGTGGGACAGATTTTTGGTTATCAAGCAGTGGGATTTTTTGTAGATCAAAGTGATATTGATGATAGTCCGTCCCAACAGTTCGGTGTCGTGAAACCAGGTGACATTAAGTATAAAGACCAGAATAACGATAATGTAATTAATGAATTTGATCAGATTCCTTTAGGTTATAATTCTAGTGTCCCTGAAATTTATTATTCATTCAATATAGGCGCAGAATGGAAAGGAATAGGGGTTAATTTTGATTTTCAAGGGGTTGGAAATTATACTTCATGGACTACATTGAATGGTTTGTATCGTCCATTGTCTAATGGCAATGCTATTTCAAATTACTATTATGAAAATCGTTGGACACCAGAAACTCCTAATGCACGATATCCTCGTTTGACTACTGAAACTGTTCAGAATAATACACAGTCAAGTTCCGTATGGTTGGTTGATGGATCATTCTTAAAATTACGTAATTGTGAAGTATATTATAAATTACCTCATTCAGTTGTCAATAAATGGCATTTGAACAGTGCTAAGCTATATGTAAGAGGGGTTGATTTGTTCTGTTGGGACCATATTAAAGAAATAGATCCGGAATCAATAGGAAATGGTATTCCGACCACACGTTCTATTAATATTGGTTTGTCTGTTGGCTTTTAATTTTTTATAACTAAAAAAGTATGACTATGAAATTGAAAAAAATATTGTTAGGGTTAGCCTATATGTCGGTTATGGCTTCTTGTGCGGATTTGGACTATCATGAATATACTGTGTATGATAAAGATTATGTATTTACAGATTTTGGACGTACCGGAGCTGTAGTTACGAATATATATAGTTACTTGGATTATGATTTGCCTAGTGAGGTTTCTTATTGCTCTGCTTGTGATGAGGCGCAATTTGCGTGGAGTTGGTCTTCAATACATGATTGGATAAACGGTGCATGGAGCTCGACTAATTCTCATAGTCTATGGAATTATTATAGTGGAATTAGGGATGCTAATTTCTTTTTGGAGGAATCACAAAATGCCGATTTTTCTGAATTGAAAGAAGATAAAAATTATGTAGCTGAGATGAATCGCTTTAACCGTTATAAGTATGAAGTTCGTTTTTTGCGTGCTTATTTCTATTTTAATTTGGTACGTGCTTATGGCGATATACCTTTGGTTACGAAGGTGCTGACTGAAGAAGAGGCCAATCAGGTGAAGCGTACACCGGCTGCTGAGGTTTTTGATTTTATAATTAAGGAATGTGATGAGATAGCAGATGAACTTCCTGTGGATTATTCTAAATTAGAAAATGATGCCGCTAATGGAGAAAGCCCTGAAACTGGTCGTATTACTAAACAGGCAGTATTGGCTTTGAAGGCTCGAACATTACTTTATCAAGCAAGCCCTTTATTTAATATAGCTAATGATGTAAATTTGTGGAAACAAGCAGCTTTAGCTAGTAAGAAAGTTATTGATTTTTGTGCAGAGAATGGCATAAAAATGGGTAAATATTCAGAGTTATGGGGAACAGATAATTGGAAAGCGTCAGAAATGATTTTTGTACGTCGTATCGGAGATACTAGTTCGCCTGAATATACTAATTTCCCAGTAGGAATGGAAAATGGTGGGTCAGGTAATTGTCCTACTCAAACTTTGGTTGATGCTTACGAAATGAAAGTAACAGGAAAAGCATGGGATGAGCCAGAAAGTGGATATGATCCAAATAAACCGTATGATAATCGTGATCCTCGTATGGAAATGACTATCGCTGTAAATGGTGAGAAATGGCCAGATACTAATCCAAATCCATTGGAAATTTATATAGGAGGACGCAATGCACTACCTATTGCTGGAGCAACTCCCACCGGGTATTATTTGAAAAAGTACTTGGATAAGACTATTGATATTAGTGCTTCTACCAGTAGTGGAGGAAAACGCCATAATTGGATTACATATCGTTTGGGAGAATTCTATTTAAATTATGCTGAAGCGGTATTTAATTATTTGGGATCAGCTGATGCTGTTAGTACGGAATTCACAATGTCTGCCCGTGAAGCTGTTAATGTGGTTCGTAACCGTTCAGATGTGCAAATGCCTGAAGTACCTGAAGGATTGACTAATAACCAGTTTGTAGAGAAATATCGTCGTGAACGTATGGTGGAGCTTGCTTTTGAACAACATCGTTTTTGGGATGTTCGGCGTTGGAAGGCTGGAGATACTCAAAGAAGTATTGTACAAATGCAAATTACCAAAAATAATGATACATATACTTATAAACGTGTAATTAGTAATCGTTATTGGGATGATAAGATGTATTTGTTTCCTATCCCTGATTCAGAAATAAGAAAAAATCCAAATCTAATTCAGAATCCAGGTTGGTAATAGTAAATATTGTTGAATAATAAAGAATGGAACTATGAAATTCAATATAAAATATACGATAGCAGCTTTGTCAGTTTTTATGTTTACTGCAGGCTGCGATGATAAATTAGATGCTATTGATGTAATAGGATATACAGGTGTTCCGGTTGCTATAGAGACGGTAACTTCAGAGCCTCTTCCCGGTCAAATTCAACTTAGATGGGAAGTTCCGGCTGGTGACTTTTCCTATCTTAAAATATGGTATTATGATCCTTTGACAAAAGAAACTGTCTATAAGATTGTTTCAAAAGGAACTACGGAATTGTTGATAGATGAAACTCGTGCTCGTTTTGGTGAATATGAGTTTAATTTCCAAACATTTAACGCAAATGATGAAGGTGGCGAGATTAAAGTTGTAAGAGCACTTTCAGGAGTTGCACCTGCGTCTTATACTTTAGTGTCACGAAGTCAAATCAAATTAGTGGCAGAACAGTTAAGTACAAACGCTCAAGAACCGTCGGAAGGACCTATAAAAAATGCAGTGGATGGGGATAAAAATACTTTTTTTCATACGAATTGGCATGAAGCTATTCCTTATCCACAGTGGATTCAGGTTAATTTGAAAGAACCTCATGAAAATTTTCTCGTGGGTTACATAAACAGAACGGATAATTCTTGGACCACAAGTGGACGTCCTAGTGTGGTAGATTTACAAATTAGTAATAATGGTATTGATTGGGAAACTGTAGGTACATTGGACGGACTCCCTAGTTCAGCCGGAAGTGAATATATTTCTACTTTCTTTATGCCAGGTAAGACTTTTACTTATTTTCGTTTTAGTGTAACATCTGCTACTGGAAGTTCCTCCTATTGGAATATTGGTGAATTTATGATGTATGATGCAGAAGTTGCAATAGATGATCCGGAAACTGCGCCTTTGGATTAATAAATAAAAACAGAAGAGGAATTTGAAAAATAAGGACAATGGATAGCTGGCTGTATAACAGCCGCTATCACCATTGGAATATTTACTTGTGATGATTATAAAGATATTGTTTAAGATAGTAGATGTATGATAAAATTATTTCAATTACTGAAATTGTGTGTTGTACTTCTTATAGGGGGGCATTGTAATGCACAAGACTATCAATTGGTTTGGAGTGATGAATTCAATAAAGACGGTTGTTTGGATGAATCAATATGGAATTATGAACAGGGTTATGCTCGTAATGAGGAGTTACAATGGTATCAATCTGACAACGCTTGGTGTCAGGGTGGGTTGCTTGTGATAGAAGCACGTTCGGAAAAACGGAAAAATCCGTTATATAAAGCAGGTAGTTATGATTGGCGCACTTCTCGTGAATATATTGAGTGCACCTCTTCTTCTATAACAACATTTGGAAAGAAAGAATTTTTGTATGGACGTTTTGAAGTGCGCGCACGTATTCCTGTAGGAAAAGGAGCATGGCCGGCAATTTGGACTTTGGGAAGCAGTATGGAATGGCCTTCCTGTGGAGAAATAGATATCATGGAGTTTTATCGTAAGCATGGAATTCCTCATATTTTAGCCAATGCTGCATGGGGAACAGATCGTCAATGGAATGCAAAATGGAATAGTAAGGCTATTCCATTTATCCATTTTTTGGAGAAAAATTCGGATTGGGCTTCCGAATTTCATATATGGCGGATGGATTGGGACGAAGAGGCTATTCGTCTTTATTTGGACGATGAGTTGCTAAATGAAATCTTACTGAAAGATACCTATAATGGTAGTATTGGTAGTTATAAGAATCCATTTATGCAACCCCAATATATATTGTTGAACTTAGCGGTGGGTGGAATTAATGGTGGCGAGGTAGAGATAAATACCTATCCGATACGTTATGAGATTGATTATGTACGTGTTTATCAGAAAAAATAAAATACATAGATATGGGTATAAAAAAAATAATAATAGGATTATGTCTTGGAATATATACCTTTTGCGGATGCAGCAATGAACCGTTGCAACCCATTCGTTCAGGTGAGATATGG
>CAJKDC010000074.1 GCA_905198575.1 uncultured Bacteroides sp.
CCGATTCTATGTTTAATTTTAATTTATCGGTAAAAATTTACCGAAGTATTGTTAACTACAATCATCATAAGAAAAAAGAATTTCTATCATTTATACTAAAATAACAGCTTCCATAATATAACGATAAAATCTTTTTTAATTAATAACACCTACACTTTCAAAAAAATCTTTTTTTTATAACAATAATTCAAAATACACCAAATAAATCCAACAAAAGCTAATTCAAAAACAAAAGAATAATACTTACCTACAAACTGTTCCAAGCCATGAAGCCACTGTTGAAGTAAAGAACTAAGATTCATTGTATTATAAAGCATATATGCAAGAATGGAGTTCATTCCATAAATTTTAAGCCACTTTAAATACTTTCCTTTCTTTATTATGTCGACCCAATAATAAAAGAAAAGCATTAATAATATAGATATTCCAGATGATAAAAAAGTCATAGAACTAGTCCACAAACGCTTAATAATCGGTTCATAAAAAGAAAGACAGTAAGCAATAAGCAGACAGACCACACCACTAGTTAACAATATCTGGAGCTTTTTCTTATTTAAAATATTTGATTTTAAGACAACCCCTGTCAACACCCCACTCATGACAGTAGTCACAAAATTTAAAGAACTCAACAGCCAACTAATATGATACCAATCAGCATAAACGACTTCTCCATTTTCTGCTATCGAGGCTCCATATATAAACCTGCCTAAAATCATACGGTCTATTTGCTCTGCTAAATTTTCCCCTGGCAAATAGCTACCACCAAGTAACATTAATAATGTATATAGAGCAGGCAACAATAATGTGATAACCAACATTTTCCTTACCGAAAGAGTCATAAATAATATTACAGAAAAAAAATAGCCACAAGCAATAGCCTGCAACGTATCAGTATATACATAAAGCGTATTAATATTCAGATCCAAAAAATTTCCTTGAACAATGGCACCCAAAATCCATAACAGTAAAATACGCTTTCCTACACGGTAATAAACAGACTTTGGGAATATTGATTCCGACTTATATCCTGCAAAGGCATAAGGAATAGAAGTACCGGCCATGAACAGAAATAAAGGCATTACCTGATCCCACAAATGAAATCCTTCCCACTCCACATGAGTAAAAACATTATCCTGAATGATACGTAAGAAATTCCCTTCAGGTTGTACTTGGGCTAACCGCATAAAAACAGGCTGAAAAAAGACAAGAACAAAAAGGTCCAACCCACGTAAAATATCCAATGATTCTAAACGTTGTTTCATAACAAAATAGACTAAGAAATATCTAAATAAAAAACATTTTACCACAAATCATTTTTTTAATCTTAAAATATGTATTCCAGGAATAGCTACTTCAAATTCAGACTTTTTTCCTACTAATGAATCCAAGCAATAAATCACATCAGCTCCTGTTGTCTGAACAGTTATTATCCATTCGCTTCCGCTTTCTTTAATCGAAATCACATCTGTTGTATTTGACAATCCATATACGGCTACTCCATGAGCTATATGTACTGTTTCTATATGATATCTTCGCACTGGTATAGTAAATGAAAACTGTCCATACTTCAACTCTGCATTATGCACCTGAATATCACTTTTCCAATCTGTATTGAGTAATAAAACAGTACGCCTATCATTGTTATCCCACACAGTGAAACCTATATTATCTGAATTACTTATCCACCCAGCACGACACTCTTCATTAGCATATCTTTCAGCCAATTTATGCATCTCAGCTTCATATTCTTTTAAGATTCCACTTTCTGCCGGATAAACAGCCGAAGCAAAATAAATAATCTTTCCATTACCATAAGTAATTATATTTCTACCAACCATACTACGATAGTCATCGCCCAACATTTCTCTTACTATCTTATCATTAGTTGGATATTTCACTGGTTTATCAGGTTCTAATTCCGAGTTAAAATGAACAGCCGAAAGAAGAATTGTTCCCCCATTAAAAACATAATTCTTAATATGTATGAAGTCTTCTTCATTGTATGTATTCCAGCCTAAAAAAATCAGAGCCTTATACTCCTTCATTACCTCCAGTGGAGCCTCTATAGGCAAAAGATCTATGGTTCCATACGGAGTAGGAGTAAACCATCCATCTGGCCCACAAACATTAAACTGATTTTTAGGATAAAACACCCTTAGCAAGTCAAAACTTTCAGAAGCTTTGTTGAACCTCCACTTTTCTGATTCCTGCGACCATAAAGAAGTACGATCAAAACACTTCCAAGCATCATTTCTACCTTGAATCACAGCTATATTACTTTTCATGTTTCCTCGTCTCGTATGAGTTTCAATATAGTCAAGCATCTGATGTTGAGAAAACAAATGTGCCTTACCCGACTCCGAATATCTATCATTCATATATTCGTCTACCCAAAGAGCTTCTTCAGTATTCAAATGTGAAGACCCATGCATATATGCCACTGCAAGTGACATATAATGCCGTAATGCATGCTTAGGATCTGTATATGGGAATGATCCCCATTGCATAGCATGCAATGTTCCAAAAGCCCTCCTGTTATAGGCTTTCGAAGCACCACGTAATGAAGACAATATAGTTTCTTCCGGACCATACATCTGCTCAGCCCCCAACCATTCGTAACCAGCCTGATAGAAATACCTGAAAAGTGTTGAAGGGCCTGTATGCCGAGTGCTTTCACCTTTAGAAGACCTCAAATTATCGACAAATTTCCTTGCACCGTCTTCCATATTCTGAACTCCCTTAGGATCATAATGTATGAAGATACCATGATCTGTATATACAAGACGGTGTTTGGCAAATATACCACCATAAGGCCTTGCCTTTGCTGCCATATCACTATATAGACCATCGTATTTAAAATGCCTCCAATAATAATACCCTCCATCATTTTCATGAGCCTGTTTTCCCCTAAACATATCCGTATTCAATGTTTCTAAAGATGGATTTATCCTACTTCCAGCAAGAGTTCTTCCTTCTACTTGCCAAGCATATGGAACTCTCATTCTATCAAGTAATTCTACATAATGACGAATAATCGTATCATTAGCAACCCTAAAACCACTCCACTGATAAGAAGGACGAAACTGATACCAATTTCCTATTCTCTGTGAAAAATACCATTTAAAGAAATAATTATAAGGAGTATATTCCTTATCAATATATATTTCATCGCCAGAAGACAGATAAATACCATCAGGAACCTTATCTATAACTTGTGCCACAAAAGTATCAACTTGATGAATAGAAGAACTAAAAGACAAACTAACTTTTTCCCCAGCTTGACCTGCCCTCATTTCTATCACATGAAGCCCTGATTTCTTGAATGACAATGTTTGAGAGGAAACAATCATACTATTAGTACTTTTCACATCCAACGTCACATTATTTCTATTAGTTTCCACAAGAATTCCAAATCTTTCCCCTTTCATAACATACTTAGGAACAGACACTATTTCAAAATCTCTCATACTTTCTTCTATCAATTCAACAGAACGTACAGAATATGGGAATGAAGCACAATGCTCTTCTTTTATCAATTGTAATTCAAGTTTTTCACCATTCTTAATATCATCAGGAAGAGGGATATAAAAATCTGCGACATTGGATGCTCTATCAAAAATTTTTCCCCTAAAAGTTTCTTTGCCGTTAATACTCAATTTCCATAACGGCCAATTTCTAGTTGTCATATTAACTCCAACCCAATAATTCACATTATCTTCCCTATCGGCATACCGAGTAAATGGAATAGAACAAATAGGCTTACCATTTTGAACAAATTGAGGAGACTCAACCCAGCACTTTCCTTCGAAATATGTTCCCCCAATACGAACCAGAATACATGCCAAACTATCTGAAACTTCAAAAATTTTCTCTAAGCACTTTATTTTATTTGAACATCCGCTAGATAAAGGTATAAATAACGTTGAATCAGGTGTATCATACACATCATTTACATTACGGCCAACCTTCTTAAAATAAAAAGCAAGCTCCATACCAAAATCTCCGTTTTCATTTATCTCAAACATATCCTGTCTGACAACAGGTAAAATTGCTTTCACCTTTCCTGGCTGAAAAAAATTTCCAGGCAGACGATAATAAACATGTCGTTCAAAATTATCATTATTCCCTTTAAAGAATAAAGAGTACTTATCGTTATAGGTTACAAGTGAATCTAAATTATCATCAATATAAAATTCAGACATTCTAAATTTAGTTTCACCTCTTTCAAAAAAGACACCCGGCATATCCACCTTTCCTACAACCCTTAAAAATTTACGTGTTGGATATTCTACATTATTAAACTTGGCGACTGAAGTGATTGTCTCTCCTGGCTGAATAACTTTATATCCACCTACATTAGATGCAGAAAACAAAATATGTCTATTTTCAAAAAAGGAATTGGCCCCTCTCATTCCTATTTGCAATAATAAGAAAAATAAAATGAAATAATATTTCAACATAAAAACAAATAATTTAAATCATCTAACCCGTTGGCAAGATCAAATTAGCACATATTTAATTCTATTGGCTTGATATTTTAGCAAATTACTGTCCACTAAAAATCACAAATAACTCTTTAAAGCAATTATATTACAATTTACTATAAGAAATTTTCATGCTCAACGATTCAAAGTATAATTTTTAGCCTTAGTCCATAACATAGTGAGATATTGATATATAAAAAGACGAATATGAACTAATATATCTAACCTATACAAAGTGCAGAATTTCATAAGAATCTCTGACAGGTAAAAATATTCTTTTACAACTCAAGCAACACCTAAAAATACAAATTTATTCTGCAATCACGACTTACTGTCTTTTGCAATCAAGTAGTATAATATGAGACTAAACAAGTCCTACATATAAAGTTCTAAAGACTTTTGAAATGTCATAGACAAATAAAACTCCTTAAAAGGCTTCCTTTAGCAAAACTAAAATCAATGATGTCAAATAGTAATCAAATTTTCAAATCATAATTTATAAAAGATAAGGATCAACAATGCTGATGCTGATCCTTTATCTTTCTTCTATATATCATTTAAATAGCCATCTTGTAAGTACTGTATTAGGAGTTTCCACTACAAATTTGTAGAATTTAGAAGACGGATATTTACTCAAGTCAATTATGTATTCACCTTTTTCTGCATCAATACTTCCTACTTTTATCCATTCATCTTTACCTCCTTTTTTATAGTTATTACTTGTCGCTATAAAAATTGTAGCCTTGTCAGTTGGAGTATCACATTTCCAACGAAGTGCTACTTGATTATCATAAGGATGAGTCGTTAAATCATAAATATCAGTAGCACCATAAAAAGATATTCCATCTTTTTCAAAAGCCACATCTCGTGGTATCTTAAAATCCATAAATCTACAAATAGAAGGAAGAATATCAACTAATGACAAGCTCGAACGACTAAAATGCTTATTTAATGGCTTTACATTAGTCGAAATCCATACGCTCCGTTCACGTGCCAATTGTCCTCCATGATGATGACCACTTTCTCCACGTCCATGGTCGGTTGTTATAATAACCATCCATTCCTCATCAAAATGCGTTTCACGATACTGAACGGCTTTCCATATTTTTTCAACCAATTGATCTGTTTTACTGACATATTTATCCATGAAAGAACCATCTCCATAAATATGGAATCCAGAGTCTGTATACCATAGATATACCCAGCTTAAATCAGGAGCATTCCGATAAATACATGCAGAAGCTTCTTCACAGACAACAGAATCTATATCAAATATATGCAATTCATCCTTCCGCTTCTGGAATTTTTCAGTATCAAGGTCGTAGCCGTCATACACATAATCAATTTTCAGGTTTCCTGTTTCAGGTTTTCCTGCACCTATTAGAACAGTACGATTATCTGTCCATCCAGAGAAAAGAGCCGTTTTATAATCTTTTTCTTGTTCCTTTGCAATTCTGAAAAGTGACCAATAATTATAATTCGGCTTTAGATTTGAGTTACCATCTACATTATGTTTGTTCATCCAAGTACCCGTCAGTATATTCATATATCCGATAGCAGAAATAGTGGGAGTCTGTGAATAGCCACCAATTTCTCCACCAGTATAAGCACGAGCATACCCACCTTTTTCTGCTATCTCAAAGATAGTTTTGGGATGAACACGTTCAATATAGTCAGCTGGAATACCATCTAATACAATATAAACAGCTTTACGCTGCTTTGCAGCAAACACCTGTGTACAGCAAAGAGCTACAAGAAGGCTTAATAATAATGATCTCATAAATTATACTTATTTTTGTAATATCCACATAAGTTTGTTTACTTCATCAGATCCTCCATACTGTCTTTGTATTGCTTCTTCTACATTTGCTTTATTATATGAAATTTCTGATTCCGGATACTGCCATCTCACTGGAATCTTATCTGGAGCATTAAAATTTAAGCTTGTTTCAGGATTTATCGGAAATTTAGGTAATCCCGTACGACGATAATCATAATACGGCATCCAAGGAAGCTGCATAAAGCTTGCAATATATTTCTGCTTCATAATCAGCTCCAAATCAGTCTCAAAATTTCCAGTTAACTGAATATTAGGATTGGCAAGGAACGTATTGATAATTTCCTCCGTAAGTTTGTTTCCATAATGATATATTTCATCATCCGGAGTATTCTCATTAATAAAATCAAAACTACCTCGAATAGCCTTCTTATAGAAGTAAGAAGGATCTTCCTTAATCCATCCACGTAATGCAGCTTCTGCTAATATAAAATTCTGCTCCGAATATCCAATTCGTATAAATGGCTCGCCAGGAATATAATCAATATATCGTGCATTCAAACCACTAAAATTCCTCGTTGCATAAGCCTCTTTGACATTCGAAATAGGAGCTGTTGGATCCACCCCAACAAAAGCATCCCATGATGATGAACTTATTCCCTCATCAAGTTTCACTTGAGATGGTTTTGCATAGTAAAACAAGCGATAATCATGATTTTCTTTCATCATTTCTACAAGATAATCTGAAACCATGGCATAAGCCCAATGCTTGTTATTGGAACTATGAAATGGAAAATACTGACCAGATTTATCCGAGAATGTCAATTGCAGGTTATCAGAATTTGATTCCATCAACATATTACGGTTATACACACTCTGGAAACGCTCAGCAACCTTTAAATCTACATCATCTACTTTCAGTGACAGCTGCATAAGCACTCGCATTTGATAAGCCGTTATGACTTTACTCCACTGACGTGCATCTCCACCAAATATAAAATCTCCTTCAAAATCACTAGCACGTGACATTTTTTCGTATGCACTATCCAGTATTTGAAGTATATACATACAAACATCCTTTTGACTATCATATTTCGGTGTTAATAAGCCATCCTCTCCTTGCAAAATCTCTGAACAAGGAATATCACCTACCGACATTGTTAGATCAAACAATGTATAAGCTTTTAAAAATAATGCCAACCCTTCATAGGCATCCTTATCAGATTCAGCGGCCAAATCTGCCATCAACTGATAGTCTGTCAAATTAACATAGCTACCAAAACCTGTTCGGTAAAAATCATTGTATTGAGCTCCCCTAGCCCCTTCACCCCAAGCAATATATTTTGATATAAACATATGATCCACATATCCAGCGCCACTACCAGGTTTTACAAGACCTGCGATAGCACCTGTAGCTAAAAGTTTTGAACTAACTTGAGTAGAAGCATCAGGGTTTGTATTGATTTTATCAAAATTGGAACAGCTACCCAAAATACATGTAGCTGTAGTTATTGTTAGTATTTTAAAAAAATTCATAATACATTTTTTATTATAATTAGAGATCAATCTTAACATTAAAGCCCATATATCTAGTAGAAGGCGAGTTTAAGTTTTCAGATGCCTTATCTGGATCCGAGAATCTGAATTCTTTACTCCACATCCATAAGTTCTGTCCCACAAGACCAACTGAAAGTCCTTTCAGACCAATCTGTGTGCATAGTTCCTTTGAAAAAGTGTAGTTTACGGCCAGTGTTCGTAACTTGATAAAGGTCTGATCCAATATGTTCTGTGTTCTTACCTCTCCAATATAAGGATTCATACGAGTCTGGTATGTTTCATAAGATACCACTATGTCATTAGGAGCAAATACACGGTCATCACGTAATACATTACCATATGAATCCCATTCAGCACTACCAGAAACGAGCTTCACACCATTACCCACAAAAGTTTTTTTACCATTAACTACCTCCTCATAACGATATTGATTATCACTATCAATATGAGCTCCAGAATTCCACAATGCTTGATCTGTTGTAGAGAATGCAAGTCCTCCTACACGTCCATCAAAAGCTACATCTATCGAGAAATTCTTCCACTGAAGTGATGTAGATAATCCCCATACCCAGTCTGGAGAAGTATATCCCTGAAGCGACTCATAAGGATTAATCAACGGCAATCCTTCTTCATTATGAATTATAGAACCGTTCTCATCACGCTGATAGTCATAGGCTGAAATCCAATCCCATCTCTCACCTTTAGCAACCCAAGGCTTCTGAGTTGAATATTCCTCATCAATATCACCATAATAGTATCTATCTCTAGACCAGTTGAATACACCACTCCAAGTTAAATCACGGCGCTTAATAATATCACCAGAAATTGTTATTTCAAACCCCTTACGAACTTGTGTTTCATCATAATTGACCATCGTGCTAGTATATCCGGTTGTCGGACTTAATCCTGCACTACGTACATTATTATAGTTCAATTTATTATAATATGTCAAATCAAAACGTAACCTATTATTCAAAAAATGAACAGAGGTTCCAAATTCATATGTACGTGAAGCTGAAGGTTCCAACAAACTATTACGAATATCACGTGGATTATATGCCGCTGTCATATTATCCCAGACATTTGTACTAATTGAATATACTTTATTTATAGAATAAACAGCCACATCTTTCTTAGTCTTCGTCCATGACCCTCTAAGTTTCCAAAAAGTTAACCATTCTGGTTTAGGTATGAATTCAGAAAGAACCAAACTTCCTGCAATTGAGGGATAAAAATAAGATCGAGTTTCCTCGGGTAAAGTAGAAGACCAATCGTTTCTACCTGTTACATCAACGAAAACGATACTTTTCCAAGAAGCAGAGAACTTTCCGTATAATGAGTTCACCTGTTTTTGTGAGAATGACTTGGAGGACGTAGAGGGCTCTACTGAAGCATTCAGCGAATAATATTCAGGAAGAATAATACCATTTTTGGTAGAACCACTCATACTATTGTTATAGTAATAATAGATTGTTCCTCCTAAAAAACCGTCTAATGTAAAATCACCAATTTTTTTATTGGCCATCAAAATCAAGTCATTATTTGTACTGAATCCATTAGAATTCGATACAGAATAATATCCTTTTCTCGACCCCCAACCAGCAGATGTACCTATTGGTGTCTTATATTCCGACTTGCTGGAATAATAGTCGGCACCAGAACGTAAGGTAAGCTTCAGCCATGGAGTAAAGTCATAGGTAAGGTTCAAAAAGCCGTTCAGTACGTTATAATCATTGGATGAAGTTATCTCGTTGGCTATTAGATACGGATTTTCATACCATGTCCGATCCATCCAGTTTGAGAGCTCTCCCTTCTTTATCCAGTAATCCTTGTAATCACGAATATCAAATTCCGTACCGCTCCATACAAGAAGGTTATAGAGGTAACCGCTACCGCCATATCCTGTTCCTCCCATGTTGGGATAGAAGCGCTTGTTATACGTCAACCCAGCTTCTGAAGAGAAATTTTTCCATTTCATTTTTCCAGAAGCTGTGTATGTAAGTTTATTTAGTTTTTCGTTGGGCCACTGTCCTTTATTGTATACATGAGTCAGGGAAGTTCTGAAGCTACCGTATTTCCCAGTCTGGGTTAAACTAACATTGTTATTAGTTACAAAACTCAGCTCCTGAAAATTTTTGAGATTGTCCTTGCCTTTAGAAACCAAAGGCTGCATTTCCCATTCGTGCGTATACGGGTTGTATTGTTTTGCCTCACGACCGATATCCAGTTTATCGCCCCATACATAACTGCCTGGAAGGTATTTCCCTGCTTGCCCTGTACTGTAGGATGTCTGTACTTCAGGAATACGCAAATATCCGGCATTGAACATTGTACTGCTGTTTACTTGGATATCCAATCCTTCTTGACTGCCCTTTTTGGTTGTTACCATAATAGCACCACTACCACCACGTGCTCCATATAAGGCAGAAGCTGTAGCACCCTTTAAGACATCTACTGATTCTATATCATCAGCAGCTACATCTCGTAAAGACATATTGGCATAAGGAATCCCATCAATAACCAGTAGCGGAGCCTCACCGCGTAATGATAATGTTGGAGCTTCGTTAAATTCACTACTATTCTGTACATTCAAACCTGAAACCTTTCCTGTAAGACTTGTTGTAAAATCAACGGATTTTACTTTATTTAACTTATCTCCACCAACCTTTTGAACAGCATAACCAAGAGCCTTCTCTTCTCGCTTAATACCTAAAGCAGTTACAACGACTTCATCCAGTGTTTCAGTATCTTCTTTCAATACAATTTTAAATTCTTTTTTTCCTTTCAAAGGAATATTCTGGGTTTTATAACCGATATACGAAACTTCTAATAACTCCGCATTTCCATCTACCTCTAAAACGAAGTTTCCATCAATATCACTAATAGTTCCTGTGCTAGTTCCTTTTACACGAATATTAGCGCCAATTACCGGAGTTCCTGTAGGATCATTTACCACACCTTTAATTTTCTTCGGTGCCGACTGCTGAGCAGTTGCTGTTACTGATTTTTGGGCATGAACTACTACCTGATTATCTCCTTTAATCGTATAGCCAATACCGGCTTGGCTACAAATAGCATCCATAACCTGTGTGATAGACTGGTCTTTTGCATTGATATTTACTTTTTTAGAAAGGCCAGACAGTCCGTCTTCAAAAAAGAAACGATAATCGGACTGAGTTTCAATCTGATGAATTAACGACTTTACTGAAGCACCCCTAGCATTCAGTGTAATTTGAGAATAAGAATTCAAACTTGCCGCCAGCAAAAGGCCACAAAGGCAAGATCTCGATAAATAATGCTTGATATTACTCATCTTTACATTGATTTTTAATGTGTTTTTCGTTTTTATGCGTAATTTTGCAAGCAAAATCCGTCCGTAAAAGAGAATGGATGAACCGCCAAGTTGCCTTCTCCTTTATACGACCGATTTTTGCTTAATGTCAGTAAGGAGGAGGAGTCTGTACAGGTATTACTCCTCCTCTGTTTTTTTCAAGGTCCTTTTTTCTTTATTTTCATGTTTTCTTAGTTTTAAGGTTCTTATTTTTATTCTTGTTTGTCAAGTATTATCGAGTCATTACGTACTTCATATACCACAGGCGAAGTCAAGCCTATGATTTCCAGCACATTGGTCAGACTGTTATTTTGAATAACACCTGAAAAATGATATTTTTTAATTTCTTCGGACTTGAACTGTATTTTCATATTATACATCCGGCTCAATTCTTTGGCTATTTCCTGCAAGCTGGCACCGCTGAAAGCAAATTCACCCTTCATCCAACCGGTAGCATAATCCGTATTTTCCATTTTTCTGACTTTCATTAATCCTCCATTCCGTCCGTAAGAAGCCAGCTGTTTAGGTAAGAGTACCACTTCGTTATCTCCTGCAGAAACCCGTACTTTCCCCTCAACCAATGTTGTGACAATTTCAGCATCGTCCGGATAGGCTTGTACATTAAAAGCCGTTCCTAAAGCCTCTACATCCATTATGTCTGTATGCACCAGGAAACGATGGTCAACATCCTTTGCAACTTGAAAATAAGCCTCACCAGTGAGCTTTACCTTTCGCTCTTTCTGACCATAATGCGTGTCGTATTCCAAACGGGAATCCGAATTCAGCCAAACTTTAGTTCCATCTGGTAGCACAACATTACTGCGTTGTCCCTTATCCGCATAAACGATAAAGGATTCTCCTTCCGACTCAGAAGATGAGAGATAAAAATATGTGGAGGATACTGCAACACTAATGGTCACCAGTATCACCGCCGCATATTTCATAACCTCTAACCATAAATTCTTTTTACCCTTATTACCTATCTGTATATTTTTGATTCCAGATGCAGGCTGAGCATGCATCTTTCTTTTGATATTCATCAACATCTCGTGTTGAAGTTCTGCGGGAACTTCATCACGAGAATGTCTGGCCCAATGTTTTTCATAGTGTGCAAGAATAGTAGCGCGGGCATAGCTATTATTTTGTATCCACTGCAATAGCTGCTTCTCCTCTTCGGGAGAAGTAGCACCTTGCATATATTTATCTAATAATTCTATATAGTCCATTTTTTCCGACTTTGTATTGTATATCCTTGAAAACATTAAATCCCTTACAAAGGAATCAAAAAAAGTGCTACTTTAACATTAGTTCACAGTTAAAGCAGCACTTCATATTATTCAAACTCCACAGGCACAAGCGTTATAGCCGACAAATCTACAGCTCCGCCTTCCAACTGTTTTACAGTAATAGTATGCGTTCCAGCCTTATCAATCCGAATCCAGCCGATAGGACGGTTGCAGAAAATATCAGAAACTCCCTGCTGATTCTGGATAGCATACCCCTCATCTGTTTCTGCTTTCCACACAACACGTCCCTTGCCCCTGGCTTTGACTTCCAGATGATATACCCCCGGAGTATTTACAGCCAGCGTCCAAGTCAGTTTTCCTCCACGGTTTAAATTACCGGTACAGTAAACATGTTTCCACTCGCCGAATTTCTCCATCCAGCTGGACTTGTAGACATCGCAGGATTCTGTCTTGGCAAATTTTACAGACAGGTCTTTAATTCCCATTTCCGGATCAACTGCCTGAATATTATCTACCGAAATTTCAGTACCATCCGGTACCAGCTCTATAATGCTAACCAAAGCATCAGGTTGTTTATAGGGGATTTGAAATTCTGTCCATCCATTCTCCTGACGACAGCGGATACGCTGCTTTTTGCCATCTTCCTGCAATACAGATGCCGATTTCACTTTATTCCGTAGTCCGGGTAAATATAATTTCCGGATATCGGCCAATCGTACACACACAGATAAAGTTTACCTTGATTACATACGACATCTCCCCATGGCAATGCATGTTTCCAGGGAGAAGCACCGGCTCCGTAAATTACTTGCGGATAACGTGTAATCCATTTTCCGGAAGCCTGTAAAGTTTTCGATACCATATCGGGTATGTCACCGGTTCCGTCAAGACCTACATTCAGCATATAAGTACCTCCTCTGGCCACTGTTGAAATCAGGTTTTTCAGAATCAGTTTGGGAGACTTCCAGTTCTGGTCGTACCAGGCATAGCCCCATGCATCGTTCGTTACATCAACGCTTTCCCACAAACCGTCGATGTTCTCTAACGGAACTTCCATGTCACCCAGTGTCATATAGTCGCCTAAATTATATCCGACACGGCCCGAAACTAAAGCATTCGGCTGGTTTTTACGAACTACATCAACCAGCTTCTGAGCATATTCCTGAGGAATACTTCCCGGTGTATCAAACCATACCAGCTCAATATCACCATAGTTGCTGGTTATCTCCTCGACCTGCGGAAGGCACTTTTCACGGAAATAGTCTTCGAATGTTCTCGGATTGCCCGCAGCATCTACCCGAGGTGCACCGGAAGCTCCCGGTGTGGTCCAGTCCTGATTATGCGAATAATAGAATCCGAATCCCAGACCGTGTTTTTTGCATGCCTCAGAAAGTTCTTTCATCGGGTCCCTCTTGAAAGGGGTAGCGTCTACAATGTTGAAGGAATCACAAGCCGAATGATACATGGCAAAGCCATCGTGATGTTTACTGGTAATAATAATGTATTTCATTCCGGCAGCCTTTGCCAGCAAAGCTACTTTTTCGGCATCAAATTTTACGGGGTTGAAGTTTTTTGCCGTAGCTTTATATTCGTTCTTATCGGCATTGGCCATGTTGATATCCATCAGCCATTCTCCAATACCATAATAGGTTTTACCGTTCCACACATTTGCCAGTTGCGAATAAAGTCCCCAGTGTATGAACATTGCATAGTTGCCATATTCAAACATACGGCCACGTTCATCAGTTACCGATAATTCTTTGGCCTGCTGACTTTCTCCCCACATTTTATTCATTTCCTGCTGGGCATATAAAGGGGTTGCACTCAGCAAAAGCAATGAACTGCCATAAATAATACGTTTTATGGTTTTCATGTTTTTTACTTGTTTTTCAATAGACCAATACTTCGGTAAATTTTTACCGATAAATTAAAATTAAACATAGAATCGGCATA
>CAJKDC010000075.1 GCA_905198575.1 uncultured Bacteroides sp.
GCCGATTCTATGTTTAATTTTAATTTATCGGTAAAAATTTACCGAAGTATTGTAATTTACAACCAAAATTAGAGAAACAAAATCATTCTTTATACACAAAATCTACAATGTTTTTTGTATCCAGAGAAGAGCCTCCGATGTAAAGTCTAAATTTTCCAGGCTCAACTACCCAGTCGTGTGCTTTATCATCAAAAAACATCAAAGCTTTTTTATTGATTCTAAAACATACTTCTTTTTCCTCACCGACCTGAAGCGTAATCTTTTGAAAATCTTTCAGCTCTTTCACCGGACGAAGTACGCTACAAGCCTCATCACCTATATACAACTGTACAATTTCTTTGCCAGCTACAGAACCTATATTCTTAACGGTACACTTCACTTCGATAGTATCGTCACCTCTTAGCTCTTTTGCTGATATTTGAGGTTTAGAATATTTGAACTGGGTATAACTCAATCCATAACCAAAAGGAAACAAAGGAGATATTTTTTTAGTATCATACCAACGATAACCCACTAGAATATCTTCCTTATATTCCTGACGGATACTATCTCCCGGATAACTGATTTCACCATAATAATGAGCCGGACAATCTTCCAACTTAGCAGGATAAGTGAATGGTAATTTCCCACTTGGATTTACTTTACCCGAAATGACATCGGCTAATGCTTTTCCTCCTATCGAGCCAAGATACCACGACTGTACCAAAGCAGGAACTTTATCCAACCAAGGCATATCAACGGCATTTCCGCTGGTAAGAACCAAAACCATTTTCTTATTAACTTCCAAAATACCGTTAATCAAACGGTCCTGGCCATAAGGAAGCTGGAAGCTCAAACGGTCATTTCCTTCACAATCTTGCTGGAAATTCTTATTCAATCCTCCCATAAAGATAACCAAATCGGCATTCTTTGCGGCTGTAACGGCTTCCGAATATAAAGAATCCATGACTGCTTTCTCAACAGGCTCATCACGGTCGTACATGGGACGTCCTGCCATATAACCTTGTGCAAATTCAATACAACCGATTCCAAATTCTTGTTGAAGTGCCTCTAACGGTGTAATTATCATCTTCGGTTTCAACTCGGATGAACCACCTCCCATCATCAGATTACGCACAGCATTATCACCTACAACCAATATCTTTTTATATTGTCCCGGCTGGACTGGCAACAAAGCTTTTCCTCCAAATTTCTTTTCATTCTTCAGCAATACAATACCTTCTGTAGCAATATTATAAGCGGTAGCATAATGCTTTTCATTACTCATTACTCCAAAACCTTTTTCACGGTTCATTGAAGTTCTGAATATCAAACGCAACACACGTGCAGCCTTATCATTCACGACCTCCATAGGTATTTTTCCTTCTTCAATCATTTTAAGATAATCACTCCCCAAGTAATAAGCATCATATCCTTGATTCGAATTGGTGGTCAATCCATTAGTATAAGTACCCAATTCCAAATCCAAACCATACATTGCAGCTTCATACGTATCATGGGCAGCTCCCCAATCAGTTACCACACAACCGTCGTAATTCCATTCTCCTTTCAGGATATCATTATTCAACAATTTATTATGTGCAGCATGCGTACCTCTTACTTTATTATAAGCTCCCATTATTGTCCACGAATGTCCCTCTTCGACGGCAGCCTTGAATGCAGGCAGATAAATTTCGTACAAGGCACGATCGCTCACATGCACGTCAATATGATTACGCCACAATTCTTGATTGTTCAGCGCATAATGCTTTACACAAGCAGCCACCCCATTTTGTTGCACACCTTTTATATAAGGGACACACATCCGGGCAGCCAGATAAGGGTCTTCACCCATATATTCAAAGTTGCGTCCGTTCAATGGTGTTCTGTAAATATTGACACCCGGGCCCAACAGCACATTTTTATTTCGAAACAAAGCCTCTTCGCCTATAGCTTGTCCGTAATCTTCAGATAAAGATGTATTCCAGGTGGAAGCCAGACAAGTCAGTGCTGGGAATGCAGTACAACTGTCATTGGTCCAACCTGCATAATCCCAGCTATTCCAGCAAATTTCCGCCCGCACTCCGTGCGGACCATCCGAATACATTAATCCAGGAATACCCAGTCGCGGACAACCAGGAGTACTAAACCGTCCGTCCGCATAGCTCAATCGAACTTTTTCCGCAAGGGTCATTCTACTCAAAGCGTCTGCTATTCGTTGCTCTACAGGCTTCGAATCATCCAAATATACAGGCATACCGATAACAATCTTTTTGTCACTTCCCGACATAAGCGTTTCTATCAATTGCTCTTTAAGCCTACCCTCGGCGGTATAAATGCCAAATCCTCCTTTATAATCCCATTTGGCCCATGCTATGTTCATACGGTCAAACACATCTATGACATCAGTATACCACCTTAATGCTTCTTCTTGAGGAGCCTTTTCATAGATACCAAATTCACCGCAATACAAATTCAGCCCCATCTCGTCTGCCACAGTTTTCGCCTTAATAAGAAAAGAAGCCAACGTTTCTTTATTCCATGGGAATAACCAGCGGGTTGCAATTTTCTTATCAGCCTCCGACAGCATCTGATATTCTTCCTTACTTACAAGATAGCCTGGATAATGAACACCACCGGCATAATTGCCAAATTCTGTCCAACTGGCTCTATAATGACTTAAAAGAAATGGTTCATAAAAATGACAGCTCAACAAGATATTCGAATCTCCACGAGGCACTTCAAGGTATTTAAATGTATCTACACCTTGCCACATATTCGAACCGATTACAATCACCCGTTCTTTCTCGCTTGTACGAATCACATTGTAAACTTTCTGAATCAGCTTATTCCAGTCGTCATGACTCGGCGCTGTAGGCTCATTCATAATTTCATAAGCAAGACCTGCTACAGGATACTGCCGGAGTTCCCGACTCAAGTCCTTCCAAAGCTGCATAAAGTGCTCCTGCTCTGACATATCGCTCCACAAACGATTCTGTTTACCTTCAAAGCCTGCATTAAAATAATGCGACTTTACGATATGAAGATCTACAATCACACGTAAGTCATTCTGCAATGCCCATCTGATTCCATTATGAAGACAAGCAAAAGCTGTAGCATTTTTTTCTCCATTTTCTTGCCACAAGACTTCCTCATCAACAGGCAAGCGCACATGATCAAAGCCATCTCTTGAGATTTGCATGAAATCGGCTTCATGCATACCCTCTTCCATAGGCGGGCAGAAATCTCCTCGTTGAGACAACCAATGACTCAAATTAATTCCTCTTTTAATTTCAAACTGCTTTCCGATTGAAGCGTAAGTACCGACAGTCGAAACAAGAAGAAATATAGTAATAAAAATTTTTCGTCTCATATAATGTATATCTATTAGTTTGTGCATATCAGTTCCAGTTTGCTGAAGTTATCCCTAAAAACAATCTTTTAAAACCTGTAATTACCTGATAAAAGATATATCTGTAGAGCCCCACAGATATACTCTCACCATAATCCTCTTATTCGACTGAAACTTTATCTACATAAAAACCATGTCCTACACAAAGGAATCCATCTTCCGACTGAATCTTAGACAAGACTTCCTGAGTCAATATAACTTCTACAACACCATCCTCTGTTACATCTGTAACTGCAGTTCCCGGAAGATCGTTCCAATAACCTGTTGTAGTACGAATTTGATGATATGTTGCTTCTGGAGCAATCGAATAACTGATACACAGTTTACTTCCCGGTATCAGTGCACTGAACTGATCTGCCGGAATCAGATTAAATGTTTTGTTTGGGTCACCATCTGCCAAATCCCATGATACATAATGATGTCCTTCCCAAAGAATAACTCCAGAAATAACTGCGAACGAAACTTCATTTACCAATTCACCATTATTATAAAACAAAACTTCATTACCATCCGAAAGACCTTTCAAAGTATATTCCCCATCGGCCATATCAGGGCAAACCAGCACAATTTCCGAATCACTTTTGCTTACAAAATCTGAAACAGCCTGTCTGTTTAATTCGAACGAAGTTATCTTATCAAGATTCAGACCGGTCATTACCCATTCTGCATTCGAAGTTGCATGATTAAATCCGGCTGTAATAACAGGACTACTTACTACACGAATCATATTGGCACCATATCTTGCACCATCAGTACCCAACAAGCTGATGCGATACTGTCCATCAGCAAGTCCGTCTGGAATCACATACTCCAAACAGTCTCCATCTTCCGTAGTACTATAACTTATAACTGTAGCAGTAGTTTCCCCAATAGCTACACCTGTTACATCCTTCAAATTGATTCCGTACAAGCGAGCAGACGAACCAGCAACAACAATACGTTCTATTCCCTGTTCTTCCGACCAAGGTTCTCCCTCGAGGGGAGTAACTACAACATTTGCTTCTCTATAAGTAGACTTTCCGGCAGTAGTAGTAGCAACTACCTTCAAATGATAAGTACCTGCTTCCAGTGCAATATCAATAGAATTTCCTGTGCAAACCTGTTCTCCATCAATTTCCCAGGTAACTTCTGTATAATCGGATGGAGTAACGGTTAAATCCATTTTAAAATTAGCACCATGGCTAATCTGCGATATAGTAGGTAATTCCCCATTCACACGGTCTGGGAAAAGAGGGTCCAAAATCATCGGATTATCCTCTGGACTAATTGTAGCAAATGGGTCTTCTTCACTACAAGAAGTATTAACTGCGCCCATTGCAAAAGCTGCAAACAGCATTAAATATATTCTTTTCATAGATTCTTTTTTTTAAGTTACATTAATTTGCTGAATCCCACCATACACGATTGTACCAGCTATCTTCACCACCCATTCTTTGGACAGCTTCATCATAATTAGCTTTATTGTAGGAAGATTCCAATATTGGATAACACAATCTTACAGGTATTTCCTGCCCGTCTGTCAGATATTGTCCAAATCCATATTCAGCAGGCGACTTAAGTTCCGGATAGCCCGAGCGTCTGATATTAGCCCAGCATTCTGCCGGATTCAAGAAATGAAGCAACCAAGCTTGGGTATTGATTGATTTCAGTTTCTGAACATCCGTATATCCAATAGGATTGTTGGCATAATAAGCATCAAACTCTGCATCCGTAATTTCTTCACAATCATAATGTGCAGAAAGGAAAGCCATAGCTTCTCTTACACCGGTTTTATAATAGTCCTCTACTGAAGACGAACCCACATTCCATCCTTTCAGTTTCGCTTCCGCCAACAAGAACATAACCTCCGAATAGGTCATGACTACCCCAGGATTATCGCTCATCAGGAAAGTAGTTGCCAGTTTAGGCTCCACCTCACGAGTTACTGAATAAATGATATCCGGATTATTTTCTGCCATAGCTTTCAATATATCACTATCATACCCAGTCGGCCATGGCTCCCATGAATATCCACCCGGCACACAAGGCTGAAAAGCAATACCTTTTTCCAGCATTTCATCAGTCAAATCAATACGGTTATCAGGACTAGTCGTACTCATCAGTCCGTCATAATAGCAACGTGCAATTCTGAAAGTACGTGGGTCATTGGTCTCATACATCTGATTGAAGAAAGTAGAACACAAGTAAGTCGGGTTATTTGCCGGATCATTACCATAAAGAAGTTTAGCAAATGCATTTCCTCGATAGTCAGAATATGATTCGGAACCAAAGCTGTAAGAAACTTCCATATAATTAATCATGGCATCATCGTCTGCACTGGTAAAGATACCTCCATCAACAGTCAAAGCATTTTCAAATTCTGCCTGTGCTTTCTGTGGGTCGACATTCGAGATACGCATGGCAAAACGCAAGCGGAGTGAATTAGCAAATTTCTTCCATTTGGTAACATCACCATCATAGATAACATCTCCAGTAATTGCATCTTTCGAAGGGTCCAACTGTTCGGCAGCCTTCGACAAGACTGTAAAGAAATCGTAGTAGATATCTTTCTGTTCATCATATTTCGGATTAAAAATACTCTCAAGGTATCCTTTACCAGCTTCACTGTACGGAACATCTCCATATAGGTCAGTAATAACAGACATGATATACACCTTATAGATATTCAACACGGCGTTTATGTTAGTTTTTGCAGGGTCATCCTTTGTACGATATTCCGCATCCACCAAGTTGGCAATCTGTCCTGTATACCCCAGCGTCCACCAATATCCCATCACATCATTATTGATAGTATGACGTCCACCGTAGTTCGTCGTATTCCAGCATCCCATGAATTGCTGGTTAAAAGCACTCAGATAACTGCGGTAAATTTCTACCAAATCCAATCTTCCGTATGTTTGCAACTGAGCAGTAGTAAGCTGAGCATTAGGGTCAATTACATCGGCTTTAGACGGGTCGGTATTCAAATCTTCCATATAACTGTCACTACAAGCCCCCATAAAAGAAGTACATGCAGTCAGCATCAATGCTATAATTGATTTATTGTATTTCATAGGTTTTAATAATATTAGAATTTGACACTTATATTAAATCCATAACTACGGCGTGAAGGAAGCGAACCATATTCAAGTCCCATACCGGTTGTATTGTTATAGTTAGAATCCGGATCGATGTTCGGTATATTTTTATACACAATAAACGGATTGCGTGCCACGAATGATACAGTCATGTTATCAATTACGCCTTTAAACAATTTATTCGGAACTCTATAACTCAATGTAAGCTCACGGCACTTTACATAAGAATTGTCGTAAATAAACATTGAAGGAGCATTTCGGCAGACACTCATCCAGTAATCTTCCGGATTGATATAAATATCATTTTCACGATAGGTACCATCACCGTTATCAATCACTCCCGGAGCGATGAAACCACCTGTCGGGGTCCAATCCGGCGAACCTTTAGGTATACCAGCTGCTTTACGTTGTTCCTCAGAGTGATACCATTCTTCACGTCCCTGCAATGTCTCAAGACTTTTTCCTGATTCATACGCTGCACGAGCAGACATAGAATAAAGGTCCGCACCAACTTTCACATCAAATACAGCCGATAAAGACAAATCCTTATATGTAAGAGTTGTAACAAGACCACCCGTCCAATCCCACGAAGCATTTCCAAGCACATGATTTGTTTTATCATACATCGGCAATCCGGTAGCCGCATCAATCAAAATATCTCCGTTCTCATTTCGTTTAAAATCAGGACCTATGATAGAACCATAGTTTTCGCCCACCTTAGCTGCTACTTGCACATCCAGCCAGGAAGCCTTTTCAAGTTCAAACATATCCATACCGTCCACCAGCTTCTTCACCTTATTACTGTTCTTAGAGAAGTTCAGGTTTACATCCCATGAAAAATCTTTAGCCTGGATAACACGAGTATTCAAAGCAATCTCAACACCCTTATTCTCAATTTCACCCGCATTGATCAAACGATAATTATATCCGGTAGCCCACGAGCTGGCCATACCCATAATCTGGTCCCTGCTGACCTGAGAATAATAAGTAAAGTCTAAGCCAATACGATTATTCAAAAATTTAGTTTCCAAACCTAATTCAAAAGAATTAGTACGGGTAGGTTTCAAGTCCTTATTAGGTACTGTATTATTATTAATGTAACCTATTGTAAAACCTGGATATGTATATTTTGATTTTGTATAAACCAATCCAAGCTGATAGGGATTGGTATCACTACCAACTTGTGCCCAAGACATACGGATTTTACCATAAGGCAAAATACTTTTATTTTTAAGCAGTTCTGAGAAGATAAAGCTACCCGAGAACGACGGATACACGTAAATATTATTATTTAATGGCAACGTAGATGACTGATCTGCACGCAGTGTCGCATCGAAATAAAGCATGTGTTTCCATCCCAGATTAACTGCTCCATAAGCCGAATTAATCTGCTTGCGATAAGTATTCTGTTCTACACTTATCTCATTAAAACTCAACAATGCTATAACATCACGGATTTGCATATCCTGTGCTGTAGTTACGGTAGTAAGATTATCTACCTTAAACATATTTGCTCCCAACGTTCCGCTAAAATCAAAATCTCCCCAACTATTGTTATAGAGTGCCAACAATTCAAAGTTATACATTTTATTATCGAAACGACTATTCTGCAAACGTCCGGCTTCAAAACCCGGAGTTGTGGGAGCCTGGAAATCCTCAAAGGTAAACCAGTTCATTTCAGTACCCAGCGTACCTTGCAACTTAAGATGAGGAGTAATATTCCAAATAGCCTTCCCGTTCAATCGAAACTGATCTTTCTTGGAGGTATTTTCGTTTTTATAAATGCTCCAGTAAGGATTGACATTATATGGGTCCATACCATTCCAATTGCTATACTCGCCATTTTCGTCCTGGTAAGTTTTCAACCATGCTTGGTCGTAAGTAGTAGCCAGTGTCATCAAGTTCTTTCCAACATTGGCCTTACTGTCGCCCACAGCCGGACGATTCTTTACATCCTCACGGATATAATTTGCACTGAAATCAACATCAACTTTTCCCAAAGATGTATTAGCGCGAAGTGTAAAGTTATTACGGCTCATATTAGTTTCCGGAACAATATCACGGTTTCTCATATCCGTATAAGAAAAACGAATACCTGACTTACCATTACTTGAACTGATAGTTGCCGTATTGGTAGCAGTAAGACCTGTACGGAAAAATCCGGAAGTATTATTAGGAATTATTAGATAAGGACGTTCTACTCCATCAAAATATTTCAGCATATTGCTGCCATCTGCCTTCGGTCCCCAGCTTTTATTGGTATTCGAAACAGCATCAATACTATAGGTACCATTACTTCCCATACCGTAAACCTGCTGCAAATCATTCCATTTTGATAATTGAGTATCGACCGTGAAAGTTCCATTATATTCTACACTGTATTTCTCTTTACCATCGGCTTTTTTGGTAGTGATAAGAATAACACCATGACTAGCACGGCTACCATACAATGCCGAAGCTGCAGGACCTTTCAATACGGATATGTTTTCAATATCATCCGGATTAATGCTTGAAATACCATCACCCAAATCGTAACCTCCAAAAGTTCCTGCACTACCGTAATTGGTATTATCCAAAGGTACACCGTCTATAACGTACAACGGCTGGTTGTTGCCCGTCATTTCTGTACTACCACGCAAGATTACACGGGTAGAACCAGAAGGTCCGCTGGCGGTCTGGCTGACAACAAGTCCCGGTACACGACCTGCCATTGAGTTGATGACATTGGTTTCTTTCGCTTTTGTAAGCGCTTCACCTTTTACTTCAGCTACACCATATCCCAAAGCTTTACGTTCTCTCTTGATACCCAAAGCAGTTACTACAACCTCGCTCAACATCTGATTATCTTCTTCCAAAGAAATCTTCATAGGCTGTTTGGTAGCCTTTACCTCTTTAGAAGTATAGCCTACATAACTTATCACCAAAATAGATCCGGGTTTTACGTTCAAAGAAAAACGGCCATCCATGTCGGTTATGGTTCCGTTTGTCGTTCCTTTTTCTACAATTGATGCACCGATAATGGGACCTGCTGCATCACTCACTACTCCTGTCACTGTTTCCGACTGCTGTGTAACAGTCACACCAGGATAATCTGCTGCGAAAACGGGTGAAATACCTCCCATAATAATAAGAGATAAAGTTCCGCAAAACAATGTTTTTCTATAATTCTTTGCTCTCATAGATATGTGATTTTATTAGACAATCCTATTTTAATTCTACTTTTCGTTCAAAGTCAAAATAAGAATGCGGATAACAAATTTTTCTGAGTGCAAAATTACAAGTCATCTCCAAACAGGACATACCGATATGTACTACAATAGGTCATAAAATGTTTATTCAACATTTGATACCCTATTTTTAGACATTTCAGCCCCTTAATTGACATCGTTTTATCCTTAAAACAACTTTCAAAGCATAAAAAAATATGTATTTTTGTACGAACCTTATCGTTGGCTTATTCACGTAATTAATAAAATCACGTTTTATCATTATAGCATAATATTATGAAATGGTTTATACTATCCTTGTTTTTAGTAATTGCACACACTCTGTCTGCTCAAAAAGATTTCATGTTCAGACATCTCACTGTTCATGACGGATTGACCGACAATGAAGTCAAATGTATTCTAAAAGACAATAATGGTTTCTTATGGTGTGCAACCAATAAAGGAATAAACCGATATGACGGATACAATGTTAAGCAATATCATAATACATCAAATAATCTCAGTTTAGAGTTAGCAATCGAACGAATGTTAATTGATGCCGACGGCAATATATGGATTGACCGATACGGACACTATTTTATTTACGACCAGACAAAAGATCAGTTTATTGATGCACAACCTTTATTAAACAAATATCAGCTAAATCATAATTCGGAAAAGCAAAATATCATCATAGATGACAATAAAAATATCTGGTCATATAATGGCAAGGATATAAAATTCCATGATTTCGAAAAGCAAAAAACTCAAACAATTACCCAAATACCAAATGATATTCGATTTTTTTTTCCAAAAGGACAAACTCTTTTCTATATAGACAGTAAAAATACACTCCACATACAGGACATACATTCCCCTAAAAGCAATACGAGTATCAACCTGAGCCAAACATTTAATAAAGGAAAGCACTTAGAATACAAGTTGTATGTCGACAACAGTTATGATATTTGGATCTACTGTACAAATGCGGAAGGATTATGGCTACTTTCTAAAAATCAATATAACCAATGGATTCCAACTACCATAGGACATACCTCTTACCTTACCAACAATAAAGTAATCAGTATATGCGAAGACAACAATCATAAAATCTGGATAGGGTTAGAGTATGATGGTATCAGTATCTATGACAAAAAGAACAAATCACATACTCATATATCTGAAACCGAATCCGATTATTCATTGGGAAGCAATAAAGTCTGGTGCTTCTTCAATGATGATGAAAATACCATGTGGGTAGGAACTATGCGAAATGGTATATCCTACTACAACAAGGATTTCTTTGCTTTCAAAAAAACAAGTATGCCATTCATCCACGACATCGGATGTCATATAGAAGATGATGAAAATAATCTATGGACAGGTACAGACGGAGGAGGTATCTTCAAGCAAAGTCCTGACGGCACTCTAACAGCTTTCAATAAAGAGAACAATAAGTCCTTCAGTAATAAAATTGTATGTTTCTATAAGGATTCTAAAGATAAAATATGGGTCGGTACATACCTTGAAGGATTTGGCTATTTAGAAAACAACAGATTTCAGCAATATCCATTCTCTTCTCAATTTAAAAAGGAACCTATAAACAATAGCATCTGGGGGATTGCGGAGGACAACTGCGGTAATATCTGGCTTGGAAACTTAAAATGTGGCTTGCATGTTCTGAACACTCAAACCGGTCATTTTGAAACGTATAATAAAACGAATTCAAACTTATCAGACGAACATGTCATGGGACTCGTGTTCGATGGAAATAAATCCATCTACATGGCCACATGCAAAGGTCTAAATGTAATAGACACAGAAACAAGAATAATAAACACTATCACAAGCAACAAAAAGAAAACACAATTCATAACCGACAGTGTACAAAATAACATTTATATTGATAGCAGAAAATTAATATGGATTGGTGGCCGGGAAGGCATTACCATACTAGATATGAAATGTGATTCAATTTATTACCTGAATAAACAAGACCGCCTAAAAGGTAGTCTTGTTAGAGGAATTACTGAAGATAAAAATCAAAATATGTGGGTTGTTACAACTGAAGGTATAACCAACGTAAAAGTCTCAGTCCTCAACCAGAATGGTCATTTTAGTTTTTCGTGCCATCCTTACTCAAAAGATGATGGACTTCAAACATCCGACTTTGTACAGAACTCTATTTATACATTAAAAAATGGCACAATCATCATAGGAGGTAATGGAGGATACTATAGTATCAATCCATCCTATACCTATACCAGTAAACCGTCACGTGTTGTTTTTACTACACTAAAAGTTTTTAACGATGTTATCACTCCAGATTCTGTATACAATAATAATATCATCTTAACCAACAATATTGAAACTACCCAACAATTTACCCTAAAAAACAACCAGAATTCTTTTAAGCTTGAATTCTCAACAATGGAATATGTCAAGACACACAACATAAGATTTTCATACCGACTAAAAGAAATTAATAATGTATGGACAAGCTTGAATAGTAACCAAGTTTCATTCAATAATATGGTTCCAGGAACATATACCTTGGAAGTACGTGCTACTAATTCTGATGGTATATGGCAAATCCCTACTGCCATTCAGTTCACCATCCAGCCTCCGTTATGGATGAATAACTGGGCCATAGCATTTTACGGTCTATCGCTTTTACTCATCATTACATATATTCTTTACCGCAACGACAGAAAACATAAGAGAAGACTGATGTATAAGGAAAAAGAAATTGAAGCTCAAAAACAGCATGAAATAGATGAAATGAAACTTAATTTTTTCACAAATCTAAGCCATGACTTTCGTACTCCACTTTCTCTGATCATAGCTCCGTTAGAAGAAGTATTGAAAACCAATATAAGTAAAGAAGTAAACAATACACTTAACATTGTTTACAAGAACTCTCTTTCACTACTTAATCTTGTAAATCAAATCCTTGATTTTAGAAAAATAGAAATTCAAGAAATAAAACTCCAGCTGGAAAACGGAGATTATATCTTGTTTATTGGAGATATTATCCGGAACTTTTCTGTCTACATGGAAAAGAACCACCTCTGTCTGACATTTGACAAGCAAATTGATAATCTTTATATTGCATTCGACAAAGACAAAATACACAAAATTATTATGAACTTATTGTCAAATGCCATCAAATATGGTGGTACTCCTGGAAAGATTTCTGTAAAAATATGGACAGAAGACAATAAAGTATATACCAGTGTAGCCGATAACGGTCCAGGCATTCAAGGACAAGATAAACAAAAGATCTTCGACCCATTCTATCAAATACCAAACAAAAATTCTGTATATGGCAGTGGTATTGGATTACACATTGTAAAACAACTAGTATCAATACAGCACGGAGAAATCTTTGTAGAAAACAATATCCCCCAAGGAAGTAAATTTGTATTCTTTATCCCACTGATAAAACCTGTTGTCGAAACAAATTGTACAAACAACCTACCTATTGTAGATGATGAAGAAAATCAGGCAATAAACCCAGAAGAAAAAAACTCCATCCTGATTGTAGAAGATTATCAGGATTTACGTGAGTTCTTAGCTGAATCCCTAAAAAAAGAATATAAAATTTACACAACTGTTGATGGCTTACACGCTTTATCTATCATCCAAAAAGAAACTATAGATATGATCATAACTGATGTTATGATGCCTAACATGGATGGTATAGAATTATGTAAAAAAATCAAGAGTAATATCAAAGTTTCACATATTCCTATCATCATGCTAACAGCCAAAAATGATATAGAATATATTACTAAAGGATTTACAGAGGGAGCAGACGACTACATACAGAAGCCATTTAATCTGGATGTACTTAAACTCAGAATCAACCGAATCTTTAAATGGAAACGGGAATGTTATAAGAAATTTGCTTTAGAGGATATTCCTACAAGCGATATCACATCAAGCTCACTGGATGAAACATTTATCAATAAAGCTATAAAGATTGTAGAGGAAAACATGGATAACTCTCAATTCTCTGTAGAAGAACTGAGTAATAGTATTGGTATGAGCAGAAGTAATCTTTATAACAAAACAGTATCCATTACAGGAAAAACTCCCAGTGAATTTATACGTATATTGAGACTCAAAAAAAGTATAAAATATTTGGAGCAGACTCAAATGACTATAGCTGAAGTAGCATTTAAGGTTGGATTTAATTCACCCAAAATTTTTGCACACTATTTTAAAGAAGAATACAAAATGACTCCAACAGATTACAGAAAACAGGGAATCTCAAATACTGCAGACTCAAATCAGTAAACGCTCTGTATCTTTTCCTTAAAAAAGTCAGAATAGCAGTTGAGTTATAAGAATAAAACTGCATTTTATGTAAACGATGCTGTGACTTCTACAAACTACAGTGCTATTTTGACCTTTTGGGGAACAAATATTAGAATTATACCTCCTTATATATTATGGTTAAGTTTATTTTAACAAATTCTTCAAATCGAATCTACAATCAATAAAATTTCTGTGCCACATAGAAACCATAACCATAGTAGTCCTTATACTTTTTATAAAAATCAACTGATAGTATCGGCGAAACGGTACCATCATAGCGCATGAATCGGTACCGCTATAG
>CAJKDC010000076.1 GCA_905198575.1 uncultured Bacteroides sp.
ATGAGTTTTCAGCAATTTCAGCACTGCTGGCATACAAATGGGCCAGTAAAATAATAGGCTCACTGGTTGCCCTGCACTGTTTTACATAGTCCACAAACTGCTGAATAAACCGACGGACTCCCGTACCATAAGGAATGCCTCTGCCAAAGTCTCCCTCTCTTAAATAAGGCACAGCCAGAACCCAGGCCTTCTGTTCAGGATGCTGTATAGAATAAACCGGAACAAGTAAAGATTCAAAATCCGGTTTCCCATCGCAAGTGTGCTGCACGATGCCACGTACCTGAATATTGTGCCTTTCCAGCATTTTTCTGGGAGCCTCCAATCGGGCTGCTGAATCATGGTTGCCTGCAATAATAACTGTCTGGAGCGAAGGATGACGTACTGTAAGCTGATCCAAAAAAGAAAAATAAAGTTCCTGCGAAGCCGCAGACGGGTTTCCATTATCAAACACATCGCCTGCCACCAACAATACATCAGGCTGTCGGTCATCAATCTGCCCCAACAACCAATGTAGAAAATGTTCATGCTCCGACTGGCGATCAAAGCCATGAAATGTATTTCCCAAATGCCAGTCTGTAGTAGCCAATATCTTCATGTTCCTATTAATTACCTTATATATTATAGTCTATTTATGTGTAACCCCATAACCAAATAAGGCAAAATCGCCTTTACAGGGGTCGCCCGGAAAAACTTCTGATAAAGATGCTGTAATAATACGAACGTTCTTCAAGGTAAAAGCCGAAGAATCTGTAAGGTGTAACATATAAGCAACCCTACAGACATGGGTATCAAGCGGTATCAGTAAATCAGCAGGAGAGAAACGACACCACAATCCAAAATCGACCGGTGAATCGCGCCGTATCATCCAGCGTAAAAACATATTCAGTTTCTTTTGAGGACTTTTGGACGAGACTTCCAACAGATTACACAAACGTTCGAAGGGATTACAGCCGGATTGAGCCAGTAAGGCATCCTCCATCGACTCAAACGATGAATAAACATTATACAATACATCAAAATATCTGCGCATTCCGACATACGACAACATTCTGTAGAAACTACGGTGATCATCTTCTGCAAAATCCATTCTCCACTTACCGGAACGTACATACGCATAAGGAGAAGCTCCCATCAGTTCATGCAGTTTCTCCACTTTTTGCAGAATCTGTTTACGGTTTCCAAAACTCATCAAAGCAGTAAGCAAACCGCTAATTTCAATATCCTGTTTTCGTGTAAAACGGTGCGGAAACTGTACCGGATCTGTCTCTATAAAAGATGCGACCTGATACGTATCAGCCCAGTCAAGTAACTTTCGCTTCAATTCTTCTGTCATCATATATCTTATTGGAATAATAGACAAAGATAAACATATTCCTGACATATCCCGAATAGTTATCGGAAAAGTAAGGCATCCACAAGAACAAGAAGTCCTACATTTTTTGTCTCTTTTAACCAAGAAGCAGAAACTTTTTGTTGCAAATACGCTTTTTTTTGCAATAATTCGTTACTTTTGCCTCAAATCATAAAAAAAGACACGTACATGAAAGTAGCCGTCATAAAATACAATGCCGGAAATATCCGGTCAGTGGACTACGCACTCCGCCGTCTGGGAGTTACTCCTGTCATCACAGCCGACAAAGAGGAACTGCTGGGAGCAGACCGGATTATCTTTCCCGGTGTAGGCGAAGCAAAAACGACCATGCAGTTCTTAAAGAAAGAAGGGATGGACCAACTGATACCTTCTTTTCGCCAACCGGTGCTGGGGATATGCCTAGGTATGCAGCTCATGTGCAGCCATTCGGAAGAAGGAGATGTGGACTGTCTGAATATCTTCCCGACTAACGTACTTCGGTTTCACCCACAACATCACGATGAAAAAGTGCCTCACATGGGATGGAACACCCTACAGCAAACACAAAGTCAGTTATTCCAAGGATTCAAAGGCAACGAGTTTGTGTATTTTGTTCATAGCTTCTATGTTCCAGTCAATGAATTTACGGCTGCATGCACGGAGTATATTCATCCTTTTAGTGCTGCTCTGCATAAAGATAATTTCTACGCCACCCAGTTCCACCCTGAAAAAAGCGGTACTGTAGGCGAAAGAATTCTAAAAAATTTTCTGGATTTAAAAGACTGATAAAAAAACAACAATATGATTGACATTATTCCTGCCATCGATATTATCGATGGAAAATGTGTTCGTCTCTCACAGGGAGACTATGACAAGAAAGTGATTTACAACGAAGATCCTGTAGAAGTTGCCAAAGAATTCGAAGCATACGGAATTAGCCGGCTTCATGTAGTCGATTTGGATGGCGCAGCATCGCATCACGTTGTCAATTACCGGACACTAGACCTTATTGCATCACGTACTTCTCTGAAAATAGATTTCGGTGGTGGTATTAAATCGGATGAGGATTTAGTCATCGCATTCGAAAACGGCGCCCAAATGGTCACTTTGGGAAGTGTAGCTGTAAAACAGCCTGAATTGCTGGACAAATGGCTGAAGCAGTATGGCGTAGGAAAAATCATCGTTGGAGCAGATACCCGCAACGGCAAAATTGCAACCAATGGCTGGAAAGAAGAGAGCGCCTTGGAACTCATGCCTTTCCTGGATGAATGTATCAAGCAGAAGGGAGTAAAGCAAGTTTTATGTACTGACATTGCCAAAGATGGTATGCTGGAAGGTCCGTCTGTGGAATTATACAAATCCATCATGGAGCAATACCCCGACCTGTACCTCATTGCCAGTGGAGGAGTAAGCAGTATACACGACATACTCCAGCTCCATGAAGCAGGTATCCCGGCTGTAGTATGCGGAAAAGCTATCTACGAAGGAAAAATTTCATTGAAAGAGATAAGTAAATATATACCTTAATCATATAAATAAACTGTCATGTTAGCCAAACGTATCATCCCCTGCCTTGATATAAAAGACGGCCAGACCGTAAAGGGAACGAATTTCGTAAATTTACGGCAAGCAGGCGACCCCGTAGAACTGGGGCATGCTTACAGCGAGCAAGGCGCAGATGAGCTTGTATACCTGGATATTACGGCCAGTCATGAAGGCAGAAAGACTTTCACAGAACTGGTGAAGAGAATCGCTGCGGAAATAAACATTCCGTTTACTGTCGGAGGAGGTATCCACGAGCTGAGTGATGTAGACCGACTGCTCAATGCAGGAGCAGACAAAGTTTCCATTAACTCGGCAGCCATTAAGAATCCGGCTTTGATTGACGAGATAGCCCGTAACTTTGGCTCGCAAGTTTGCGTAGTGGCAATTGATGCCAAGCAGACTGACGGAAAATGGGAATGTTACTTGAACGGAGGCAGAATTGCTACCGGACTGTCACTTTACGACTGGGCAAGCGAGGCCAATGACAGAGGTGCAGGTGAAATTCTTTTCACCAGCATGAACCATGACGGTGTAAAAACAGGATATGCAAACGATGCGCTGGCTACATTGGTAGAACAGCTCACCATCCCTGTAATTGCATCAGGTGGTGCCGGAACCATGGAGCATTTCCGCGATGCCTTCCAAATTGGGAAAGCTGATGCTGCACTAGCTGCCAGTGTCTTCCATTTCGGAGAAATACCAATTCCCCAACTAAAGCAATATCTTGCCGACGAAGGAATTTCAATCAGACTATAAACCCCTAATTATTGAATTACAACCATGAAACTCGATTTTGAAAAAATGAACGGATTAGTTCCGGCTATCATACAAGACAATTATACACAAAAAGTATTAATGTTAGGATTCATGAACGAAGAAGCCTATCAAAAAACTGTGGAAACTGGAAAGGTTACCTTTTTCAGCCGGACTAAAAACCGTTTATGGACAAAAGGTGAAGAAAGTGGCAACTTCCTGAATGTTGTAGAAATCAAAGCCGACTGCGATCAGGATACGTTGTTAATTAAAGTACATCCAGAAGGTCCAGTATGCCACACCGGTACAGACACGTGCTGGGGAGAAACCAACTCACAGGACATTATGTTCCTGAAAGAGCTGCAAGACTTCATTTGTCAGCGCCATGCCGAAATGCCGGAAAAATCGTATACCACTACACTTTTCAAATCCGGTGTAAACAAAATGGCCCAAAAAGTAGGCGAAGAAGCTGTAGAAACTGTCATCGAAGCCTGCAACGGTACGGACGAACGCCTTATTTACGAAGGAGCCGACCTGCTCTATCATCTGATTGTGCTTCTCACTTCGAAAGGTTACCGCATCGAAGACCTTGCCCGCGAACTGAAAGAGCGTCATTCTGCAACTTGGAAAAAACACTAATTTAAAGCTGCCAATGGAAGAAAAAGAAGAGCTGCTAATCGATTATAAAGATGTTGATATTTATCAGCAGGAGCTTGGAATACTCAGTCTGATTAATTTCCAGCTACGTAAAGGAGAATTTGTCTATCTGATAGGAAAAGTAGGCTCCGGAAAAACTTCTTTACTGAAGACCATATACGGTGAACTTGAAGTAGCAGCGGGAGATGCTATGGTTTTAGGTTATAATATGAAAACCATCAAACGGAAGCAGATTCCTGCCCTACGCAGACGATTGGGGATTGTTTTCCAAGATTTCCAGTTGCTCACAGACCGGACTGTAAATGACAACCTGCTTTTTGTACTGCATGCTACAGGCTGGAAAAACCCAAAAGACATACAGCAACGTATAGAAGAGGTCTTGGAACAAGTCGGCATGCAGGGCAAAGGATACAAAATGCCCAACGAGCTATCGGGTGGAGAGCAGCAGCGTATCGTCATAGCCCGTTCATTGCTTAACCATCCTGAAATCATTCTTGCTGACGAACCAACAGGTAACCTGGATGCTGAAACCGGACACAATATCGTAGAAGTTCTGCACAAAGCCAGCGAAGCAGGCACTGCGGTACTTATGACAACGCACAACCTGCACCTGCTGAACAGTTTTCCAGGGAAAGTGCTATGCTGCGAGAATCATAAAATAAGCGATGTGACACATTTATTCAAAAAAAGTGTTCCCGAGGCATAAAATATTTGCAAAAAAGCAGAATGTTTGCATTATTATTTTTACATTTGCAAACTAAATAGACAATTTATAAGAACAATTAAAATTCGAAACGAAAATGAAAGTATTAAAGTTTGGAGGTACATCCGTTGGTTCTGCACAAAGAATGAAGGACGTTGCCAAATTGATTACTGACGGAGAACAGAAAATTGTAGTTTTATCTGCGATGTCAGGAACGACCAATACATTGGTTGAAATTTCGGATTATCTGTATAAGAAAAATCCAGAAGGTGCGAATGAAATCATCAATAAGCTGGAAAATAAGTATAAACAGCATATTGAAGAACTTTATTCAACTGAAGAATATAAACAGAAAACACTGGAATTCGTCAAATCCGTATTCGATTATATTCGTTCATATACTAAAGATATTTTTACGCTCTTCGAAGAAAAGGTTATCTTGGCACAAGGAGAAATCATTTCTACCAACATGGTAACCAACTATTTGTGCGAACAGGGCGTAAACGCAGTATTGCTGCCTGCCTTGGAATACATGCGTACAGATAAGAACAGCGAACCGGATACAATGTACATCCGCGAAAAGTTGCGTGTACAGCTGGCTAACAACCCGGGAGCAGACATCTACATTACCCAAGGATACATCTGCCGCAATGCTTACGGTGAAATCGACAACTTGCAGCGTGGAGGAAGTGACTACACCGCATCGCTGGTAGGTGCTGCAGTAGACGCTTCTGAAATTCAGATTTGGACAGACATCGACGGTATGCACGACAATGACCCACGTTTTGTGGACAACACATCTCCTGTACGTCACCTGCAATTCGAAGAGGCTGCAGAGTTAGCTTACTTCGGAGCTAAAATCCTGCATCCGACTTGTGTACAGCCGGCCAAATATGCGAACATTCCGGTCCGCCTGCTGAATACAATGGAACCATCGGCTCCTGGAACACTTATCTCCAACGAGTCTGAAAAAGGAAAGATTAAAGCTGTTGCAGCAAAAGACAACATCACTGCTATCAAGATCAAATCTAGCCGTATGTTGCTTGCTCACGGATTCTTACGCAAGGTTTTCGAAATTTTCGAAAGCTACCAGACTTCTATCGATATGATCTGTACATCCGAAGTTGGTGTATCTATGTCTATCGACAATACCAAGCATCTGAACGAAATTCTGGACGACTTGAAGAAATATGGTACAGTAACCGTTGACCACGATATGTGTATCGTATGCGTAGTAGGTGACTTGGATTGGGAAAACGTTGGCTTCGAAGCTAAAGCTTTGGATGCCATGAAAGAGATTCCGGTTCGTATGATTTCATTCGGTGGTAGTAACTACAATATTTCTTTCCTGATTCGTGAATCAGACAAGAAACGTGCACTTCAAGCTTTGAGTAACGCTTTGTTTAATAACAAAGACTAATCAAATGTAACACACATAAACCTTATACACAGATAAGACGGAGAAACACACTGGATTTTCTTTCGTTTTATCTGTGTTTTTATTTTATATACTACTTTTAAAACGACTCACATTTTATGAAAGGTACATTCCCTATTGAAAAATTTAGAGAATTAACAACTCCTTTTTATTACTACGATGCAAACTTGCTGCGACGTACACTGGATACGATTAAAGCAGAAGCTGGCAAATACAGCAACTACTGTGTACACTATGCAGTAAAAGCAAACGCAAATCCGAAAGTTCTTACCATCATTCGCGAAAGCGGATTGGGGGCTGACTGTGTAAGCGGAGGCGAAATCCAGGCTGCTATCAAAGCCGGATTCCCTGCCAATAAAATTGTATACGCAGGTGTAGGTAAAACTGACCGCGAAATCAATCTGGGACTGGATTACGATATTTTCTGTTTCAACGTTGAATCAGTTCCCGAACTGGAAATCATCAATGAACTGGCTGCTGCCAAAGGCAAAATTGCAAGAGTAGCTTTCCGTATTAATCCGAACGTAGGCGCACACACTCATGCCAATATTACAACCGGTCTGGCAGAAAATAAGTTTGGAATCAGCATGGAGGACATGAATTATGTCATCGACCGTGCCATGGAACTTCAGAATGTAAAATTCGTTGGTCTGCACTTCCACATCGGATCACAGATTCTGGATATGGGCGACTTCGTTGCATTGTGCAATCGTGTCAACGAATTGCAGGAAAAACTGTATGCACGCCAGATTATTGTGGAACACATCAATGTAGGTGGCGGACTTGGCATCGACTATGCGCACCCTAACCGTCAGCCTATCCCTGATTTCAAGAGCTATTTCGAAACTTACCACAAACACCTGAAACTGCGTCCGCAACAGACCTTGCATTTCGAGTTGGGACGTGCAGTTACAGGCCAGTGCGGTAGCCTTATTACAAAAGTAATCTACGTAAAACAGGGAACAAACAAGCAGTTTGCCATTGTAGACGGAGGTATGACAGACCTGATCCGCCCTGCCCTTTATCAGGCTTACCACAAGATAGAAAACATCTCATCAGAGGAAGCTTGTGAGACATACGATGTTGTTGGACCTATCTGCGAGTCTTCAGACGTATTCGGCAAAGCCATCGACTTAAACAAAGTACACAGAGGAGACTACATTGCACTCCGCTCGGCTGGTGCTTATGGAGAGATTATGGCATCGGGATACAACTGCCGCGCACTTCCACAGGGCTATACTTCTGACGAACTGGTATAAGCAGAACAATTTGACTAAACAAATCATATAAATTCCCCCTTCCTGCTTCACAAGCAAGAAAGGGGGAATTTGTTTACAAAAAACATTGATACTGCTTTCATTTTCGGTTCTTCAAAAACACCTTTTCAAAAAAAGAAGTAACTTTGTCGTAACAGAAACAATATGTTATTATGGAATGGATTGATTTAAACGAACTTCTGCCGTGGTTATTTATCACTTGCGGTACACTGCTGCTGATTCAACTGCTCTATTATTGCCTGATATACAACAAGATTTTCAGGCATAGCAGAAATAATGATACACCCGATAAAAACTATAACTACCCTCCTCTATCCGTCATCATCGTAACAAAAGATGCCGGCAGCCAGCTAGAACAGAACCTTCCGGCCATTCTAAGCCAGGATTATCCCGAATTTGAGGTAATTGTAGTAAACGACCAGTCTGCCGGTGAAGACGAAGATATTCTGAAAAGAATGGATACGCAATACCCCAACCTGTATCACACATTCATTCCTAAAACGGCACGCTATGTAAGCCGCAAAAAACTGGGTATTGCCATGGGAATCAGAGCCAGCCGTCACGAATGGGTCGTAATGACCAACCCCAACTGCAAGCCCGACAGCAATCAGTGGCTGCGCAAGATGGCCGAAAACTTTACTCCTGGAACTGATGTCGTATTGGGATATACAGGCTATGTTTCACAGAAAGGCAGTTTTGCCCGAAAGGTAATTTACAACTCGACCCTTCATGCCATGCGGTTCCTCGGACAAGCCTTATGCGGCATGCCTTACATGGGAAATGGCAACAACCTGGCCTATCGCAAGTCAGCCTATCAGTCGCACAAAGGTTTTTCGCACCACCTCAATCTGAAAGGAGGAGAAGATGACCTGCTCGTGAATGAACTGGCCAATAAAAACAATACACGAGTAGAATGCAGTGCCGAAAGTATAGTACGCATTCCGGTTCCCAAATACAAAAGAATCTGGCTGGAGGAACAAGTCAACCTGCTGGTAACAGGTAAATACTATAAAGGATTCAACCGCCTGCTGAACGGATTGGAAACATTTTCCAGAATATTCTTCCTGCTATCTCTATACTGCTGTATAGTCGTAAGCATCCTTTTGCAGCAATGGATACTTCTGGGCATAGCTATTCTGACAGGACTTATACGCTTAGCCATACAAGCCTATACTTTCGTTATGCACGCCAAGACCATGAAAGAATCTAATTTCTGCTTTTGGCTGCCGCTATACGACTGGCTACAGCCCCTTTGGTCACTATCGGTCCGTCTGCACTATCTGTTCAGGAACAAGACTGATTTCCTCAGAAAATAAAATCTCTTCTCCAATAAAAAAACGTGGGAAACAAACACATCATGTTTCTCACGTTTTTCTTTTTACAATCAATTATTGCTGAACAGCTCGAATGTAAACTTACATCCTACAGAAGAAAATTTTCCCTTTTCATTTCCTACAAAAATCCCGGCGTCAAACAAATGTGTCCCGATACCATAGCCTATTTCAATATAGGGATTGAGATGCGGCAGAAAAACCATACCCGCATAAATACGTTCATGCTGAATCATCCCCAGCCACCGGTTCAACGGTTTCAGCAAAATAAAAGGCGACTCGTACGTACAATTTCCGCGCACATAATGGTCGGAAGCATTATACCAGCGATGGTCCAGCAACTGAAAGCTGCCGCCGATGTCATCGTTCCAGCCCTGAGGCAAATTACGACTGGCAAAATTTATATAGTCCACAAAATAAAGGTCACGCTGATTGGTAAAAAAGCCACAGCCCAAATGATAAGAGAAGGTCCGTATTCCTCCCATCCGGATAGACTGCTCCATATTCATTTCCAGGCGCTCATACTCGCAGTCATTATGAAAGATACCTTTAATACCTCTTTCATAATCCACCACAAACGTAGGATAATGCGAACCTACATTCATCTTACGGCGCCGGTTCATATAATAATACATACCCGGCGTCCATTCAATACGCACACGTGGCGCAAAACTGTTATAAACAGAACGCAACTGCTTAGTTCCGTCAATAGCATTACCGGGTAATAATGCCAGCGCATCTTTATTAATGATGTACCTCCAATGACACGAAATACCCGTATAAAGGCGAAGCCCATTTATAATTTCAATGTTATGGAATAAATTTAAGTACACATCCTTAAAATAATCCAACTCAAGTGCATCAAAGTTTACCAATGAATCCGCCGAGGTTTTCAGCTGGTCCAATACCACACTGCTGTAAATACGGTTACCGTTACCCACATTCAACTCAAACCAGGCATTACGTTTCGGACTGTACAGATACGACAAGTCCATCTTGGCATACAACTCTTTTTTGGTAAAATTATAGCCCACCTGAGGAGTTATACGCAGCCATCTGTCATCAGAAAACAGCTTGTTGTATTTAAATACTTGCTTGTAAGAAAAACCACGCCGATGACTGTAGTCCAAATACAAAGGATTTATCAGCGGTGAGCAGTTGATGCTTCCCACCTCCTCCATGTTAATACGGTAGTTACTTATAAGCGCATCTCCTAAAGTACCCCAAAAGGCCAGATTTTTATTTTTAGGCTTTTGGGGAGCCTCCTTCTTTTGTAATGTATCCTTTGCCAAAGCCTCATAAAGTGCCTTTTCTTGAGGCAGAAGCGGAATAGGCCTTATCCGATTAAAATATGCACGGTCAGTTATCATCTTCGAGGTATCGCAAGACAGCTTGTACGACTCGGTCAAATCGAATTTATTCTTCTTAAACATTCCCCGAGGAATAGGTCTGCCATCTCCCAGCAGCACCTGATCGTATTTTGTCCACCCCGTATAATCCATCTCCAGATGATTACGAAGAAACTTGAAATTAACATTCAAATCAAAACGAACAGGCAGAAACTCTTCCTTTCCACTCTCGCCCATCAAGAAATGCATCTTAAAAGTTACCAGGTCATATTTACCTTGCAGATACAGCTCACGGATCGTCCATACCTGATCAGAAACCCAGATAAAGCCACTTACCAACTGGGTACTTTTAAACTTAGGTACTATCCGTATCTTATATTGATTGATGCCGTCTTGATTTACAGCTACAGAATCGAGCAGATACCGATAATGCTTGCTCGATTTACGGTCCAATGGAGAAAGCACCTTATCCCCCAGCATTAGCGGAGCATAGATATTAATTTTCATGTAGTCCACCGCTTCTGTAAGCTTGCCACCTTCTCTGGGCAGCGTGCTCGACATGGCTATCACCTTACGGTCATAAATGGAAGGCGCCGTATAATGCAATTCACCAACAGACTCAATCAGATAATCCTTTACTCCTTTCTTAAGCCGGAACATAGATGGAACTACCTTGATAAGCTGATTCTGACGGTGTACTTGCAAACGCCCCTTGATATAAACTTTAGCTGTATATTCTTCGACAATATTTGCGTAAAAAGGCGCATACTGGAAAAGCCGATGCATGATAGAATCGGGTACAGACATTTTATGTGCCCAAGGATTTCCTTCCCCGGAAGCATTCCCAGTTATTACCGACAAAAAGAGAAAAACAGTCAGCAAAAACCGAAACAACCCTTGAAGCATCTTCTTTTGTCTAATCATTTCAGGACAAATATATTAAAAAAGCAATGTAGAGGTCACATTTTTAGCACTGAAATTTCGGTTATTCGGAAAATTATTTTTACATTTGTGCTATATAACATGGTTTTATAGCACTTATGGTTAAAAAAGATCTATCAGAAGCAGAAATTGCAGAAAGTATACCCGATTTGTGGCTGCCTTTAACAGACGCTCAAAAAGATTTTTTAGCAAGGAATTTTACTATTCAGAAGTATAAAAAGAACGAAGTGATATACTGCGAAGGTGAAACTCCGGGGGCGTTAATGTGCCTGCTTAATGGCAAAGTAAAAATTTATAAAGACGGAGTCGGCGGTAGAAGCCAGATTATACGTGTCATTAAAAACAAAGAATACTTTGCATATCGTGCTTATTTTGCACAAGAAAATTTTGTTACGGCAGCTGCAGCTTTCGAACCTTGTACTATTTGTCATATCCCGATGGAAGCCATTGTCAAGCTGATAATGGAAAATGCAGACCTTGCCATGTTTTTTATCAAGCAATTGTCCATCGACTTAGGTATTTCTGACGAACGTACCGTCAGCCTTACCCAGAAACACATCCGCGGAAGATTGGCCGAATCATTGATTTTCCTTAAAGATACATACGGTGTAGAGGAAGACGGATTCACACTTAGTATCTACTTATCTCGCGAGGACTTGGCCAACCTTTCGAATATGACGACTTCGAATGCCATTCGCACCCTGTCTAATTTTGCATCGGAAAAGCTGATAGCCATTGACGGACGAAAAATCAAACTGATAGACGAAGAAAAGCTGAAGAAAATCAGCAAAATAGGATAAAACTATTTCTCATAATATATAATAAACCTTCTCTCTTCAACAGAAAGCTGAAAAGAGAAGGTTCTTTTTTTATCCCTGTCAGTCCATGACTTCTTGCTTTCTCTCAGCCGTGAAATACTTGCGGCACAAAAATGGCGAACATGCATCATTGCAATGATGAACGTTCGCCACAAATATGAAAATTTCACAGAACAGGCTTATTCAAAACGAATTGACTTGGCAGGATGAATACGGCTTACCAGATAGGATGGCGCCACAAGCATCAGTATGGAAACGATAAGTGTACCGATGTTTAAAAGCAAAAAGAGCCAAAAATCAAACACTACGGGTACTGCGTTTACATAATAGGTAGCAGGGTCGAGTTTGACAATCCGGAAATAATGCTGCACACCGATAAGGAGTAAACCAACCAAATTTCCCCAAAGCATTCCCTTTCCAATCAGGAACACAGAGAAGCCTAGAAAGATTTTCCTTATTGCCAGGTTATTGCTGCCCAGGGCCTTCAAAATACCAATCATATTGGTACGCTCCAAAATAATAATCAGCAACCCTGAGACCATAGTAAAACCGGCTATCCCCGTCATCAGTACCAGAATAACCCACACATTCAAGTCGAGCAAATCGAGCCATGCAAAGATTTGCGGATGCACTTCCTCAATAGGACGTACCAGATACGATCTGCCTCCATCATCTTTTAAAGGAAGAACTGCTTCGCGCATAGCATCGCAAACGGGTGCCGAGTCAAAGCCACGCTTCATAAAAAGCTCAGCTCCACTCACCATATTCCCCTTCCAGCCATTCAACCGGTTCACAGTATACAAGTCTGTAATAAGGAACATGTCGTCATACATGGAAAAGTTTGTCTGATAAATACCGGCAACCTCAAGCCTGCGGGCCCGAATATTATCTTCTATATAATAGGTATAGAGTTTGTCGCCCAAACCAATACCGAGCTTGACAGCCATGGCATGCGAAACAAGTACTTTATTGGAAGACACCGTATCGGTAAAAGATGGTATCTCTCCCTCGAGTAAATGGGCTTGCAGAAAAGTCTTATCATACTCCTGACCTACCCCTTTCAGAACCATGCCCTGAAAATCATTGTCTGTCATAATCATTCCGGGCTTAGTCGAATAACGCTGCACAGCAGCTACTCCTTCCAAGCTTCTCCAAGCTTGCATCATGCTGTCGGTTACCGATACGGGTGTTGTCTGAAACGATTCATCTACATCTATACTCGTAACCAAGACATCTGCTCCCAGTCCTACAACCTTATTGCGGGTTTCCTGCTTGAAGCCTAATACCACTGATACTGTAACCAGCATCACCGCTAATCCGATAGCAATACCAGCAGTAGCAATGCGGACAGCAGGCCTGGATACTTGCCTGCTGCCTTCTTGCTGCTTATAAATACGTCGGGCTATAAAAAGCTTCCAATTCATAAATTATTCGTCTACCCTTCCCGGATATGCTTCGAGCGCTTTACGCAAAACAAACAAAGCACGAATCAAATCCTCTTTTTTCAATACATAGGCCAGTCGGACTTCATTCTTTCCTGCTCCGGGAGTTGTATAGAAACCTGCGGCAGGTGCCAGCATCACGGTTTCGCCCTCGTAGTTAAAGTCGGACAAGCACCATGCACAGAATTTCTCGCTGTCGTCTACCGGCAACTTAGCTACTGTATAGAACGCTCCCATCGGGATGGGCGAGTAAACACCTGGAATACGGTTCAGACCGTCAATCAGGCATTTTCTCCGTTCTACATATTCGTCGTAAGTCTCGCGTGAATATTCTTCCGGTTCGTCCAGTGAAGCCTCAGCCGCAATCTGACCAATCAATGGAGGACTCAGACGGGCTTGACAGAATTTCATCACAGCTTTCCGTACTTCAGGATTTTTGGTTATCAGGGCACCGATACGGATACCACACTCTGAGTAACGCTTGGAAACCGAGTCGATAAGTACTACGTTGTTCTCAATTCCCTCCAAATGACATGCAGAGATATAAGGTGAACCCGTATAAATAAATTCACGATACACCTCGTCCGAGAAGAGG
>CAJKDC010000077.1 GCA_905198575.1 uncultured Bacteroides sp.
CCAAGAAAAACAGGACCAGAATCTGTTGTGTTACCATTACACCATAGCCCAATAATATGCTTTATGTCATTGTCTTTTTGTTTTGACGGTGCAAAGGTACTACTTTTTTTGAATATACAAACAAATAAGCAAAAAAAATGTTCTATTTTTGTTATTTCTTCGATTTTAATGGGATTTCCAGGCACAAAAGCCTTCAAGAAAGCACCGACTAACTAAAAAAAACAAAAACATAATACATTTCATTAACAATCTTTCGTAGTATTAAGAAAAGCAAGTATCTTTGCTCGAAGTAATAGTTTATCAGAATCTTAATTTAAACAATAACAGAATGAACAAAACAAACATACTAGTAAAAAAAATAGTAGAAGGTATTCAAGAAAAGAAAGGTAAGAACATTGTTATAGCAGATTTGACAGAAATAGACGATACAATCTGCAATTATTTTATCATCTGCCAGGGAAATTCTCCAAGTCAGGTGCTTGCCATCGTTGACTCAGTAAAGGAGTATGTAAGAAAAGAAACAGGCAACAAAGTTTACGGTGTGGACGGAGTAAAAAATGCTCAATGGGTTGCCATGGACTACAGCGATGTCTTAGTACATGTTTTCTTGCCTGAAGTGAGAGAGTTCTATAATCTGGAACATTTGTGGGCAGATGCTAAACTGACTTCTGTTCCCGACCTTGACTAAAATAAATGAATAGCATAGAAAAACGATGAATAGTAACCAACAAAACAATAAACCTAAAATGAATGTACCAAAACCTAATTTAAGCTGGCTATACATTATTATTATAGCAGCATTAGGTATACTTTATTTTTCCAGCGACGAAGGAAGTGTAAAAAAGGATGTTTCCTACACCGAATTCAAGGAAATGGTAAACAACAATTATGCAAATAAAATCATTGCATACGACGATAATACGGTAGATATGTTCATCAAGCCGGAAAATATCGGCGATGTATTTAAAAGTGATTCCAATAAAGTAGGTCGCAGTCCTTCTGTACATGTACAGATTGGCTCGATGGAAGCCTTCGATAATTTTATTACCGAAGCTCAGAAAGAACAAAAGTTTACGGGCTCTGTCGAATATCAAAAGAAGAATGATTACTTTGGTATGATATTCTGGAACATTGCTCCTTTCCTATTATTAATTGCCATCTGGATTTTTGCCATGCGACGCATGAGTGGCGGAAGTGGCGCTGGAGGTCCCGGAGGAGTTTTCAGTGTAGGAAAGAGCAAGGCACAGCTTTTCGAAAAAGGCTCTACACGAGTTACATTTAAAGATGTTGCCGGTCTTGCTGCTGCCAAACAGGAGGTACAGGAAATTGTAGATTTCCTGAAACAGCCTCAACGATATACAGACCTGGGAGGTAAAATTCCTAAGGGTGCGTTGCTGGTAGGTCCTCCGGGAACAGGTAAGACATTGCTGGCAAAGGCTGTTGCCGGTGAAGCGGATGTTCCTTTCTTCTCTATTTCGGGTTCCGACTTTGTGGAAATGTTTGTCGGTGTAGGTGCATCACGCGTACGCGATTTGTTCCGTCAGGCTAAGGAAAAATCACCTTGTATCATTTTTATTGACGAAATTGATGCGGTAGGACGTGCCCGTGGAAAGAATCCAAGCATGGGCGGAAACGATGAACGCGAAAATACGTTGAACCAGTTGCTTACAGAAATGGACGGTTTTGGCTCGAACAGTGGCGTTATCATTCTGGCTGCTACCAACCGTGTTGATATTCTGGATAAAGCCTTGCTGCGTGCAGGACGTTTCGACAGACAGATTTATGTAGACCTGCCAGACTTGAATGAACGTAAAGAAGTATTTGGTGTACATTTGCGTCCTATCAAACTGGACAATACGGTAGATGTTGACTTACTGGCCAGACAGACACCGGGCTTCAGTGGTGCTGATATAGCCAATGTTTGTAATGAGGCTGCACTGATTGCTGCCAGACATCAGAAGAAGGCTGTTGGAAAAGATGATTTCCTGGCAGCTATCGACCGTATCATCGGTGGTTTGGAACGCAAAACCAAGGTAATGACAATGGCCGAAAAACGTACGATTGCACTGCACGAAGCCGGTCATGCCACGATATCATGGTTCTTGGAGCACGCTAACCCGCTGGTAAAGGTTACCATCGTACCAAGAGGACGGGCATTGGGAGCTGCCTGGTATCTGCCGGAAGAAAGACAGATTACAACCAAAGAGCAGATGCTGGACGAAATGTGTGCTACACTGGGAGGTCGTGCTGCCGAGGAGTTGTTCGTAGGCCATATCTCTACAGGAGCCATGAACGACCTTGAAAGAGTTACCAAGCAGGCTTATGGCATGATTGCATACGCCGGCATGAGTGACAAGCTTCCGAACTTATGTTACTACAGTAACGATGAATACAGTTTCAGCAAGCCCTACAGCGAAAAGACTGCAGAATTGATAGATAATGAAGTACAGACGATGATTAATGACCAGTACGCACGTGCAAAAGCATTGCTTCAAGAGCACGCAGACGGTCATAACAAACTTGCTGAGATGCTGATAGAGAAAGAAGTTATTTTTGCAGACGATGTTGAAAAGATTTTCGGCAAGCGTCCTTGGGTTTCGCGTTCTGAAGAAATTATGGCAACAGAAGACTCTTCAAAAGAAGCTGAACAGCCTGCTGTTGAAGCTCCTGCCACTGAAGAAGCGCCTAAAGCCCTTGAAGGAGCGGCTGCAGAGGATTCATCATCCGAAGCTAAAGCTGAATAATCCTATATACAATTGTCATCTTGTTCAAACAGGGTGACAATTGTATTTCTGCTTGAATATAAACCCTAAAACATACACTACCGTGAAAAACAATTTTATACTACGGGCTATTACAGGATTCATTTTTGTAATGATACTGGTAGGATGTATCATTGGCGGACCGATTTCGTTTACGATTTTGTTCTGTGTAATTACAGCACTTTCAATCAACGAGTTTGCCACCATCATTGGACAGAATAATGAGATACAGATAAACAGACGTATTTGTATCTTGGCCGGAATCTTCATGTTTCTTGCTTTTGGATACATCGGACTTGTACCAAGAAGGAATGAGGTATTCATCCCTTATTTATTGCTGCTGCTCTATATATTCATAAGCGAGCTTTACATGAAAAAGAAGAATCCGGTTTACAACTGGGCATACTCTATGATGAGCCAAGTATACATAGCACTGCCATTCTCTCTGCTGAATATCCTGGCTTATTACAGTTTGGACGGACAAACCGTTTCCGGATACACTCCTATCCTGCCGCTCTCTATTTTCATTTTCAACTGGGTTAATGATACAGGAGCCTACTGCACGGGAATGCTTTTCGGAAAACACCGTCTGTTTGAGCGCATCTCACCTAAAAAATCATGGGAAGGATCAATCGGTGGAGGTATTTTCAGTATCCTGGCAGCATGGGGAATGAGCCATTTTTTCCCTTTCATGAGCCTGTGGGTATGGATTGGATTAGGTCTTACGGTTGTAGTGTTCGGTACGTGGGGGGATTTGACAGAATCTCTGTTAAAACGAAGTCTGGGTATTAAAGATTCAGGAAACATTCTTCCGGGACACGGAGGCATGCTGGACCGTTTTGACAGCACACTGATGGCAGTACCTGCTGCTGTAATTTATTTGTATATAGTATCTTTATGCTGATAAAAATAGAAATAGAAAACGAGCCTTTACACTACTAAATAGCAGCAAAGGCTCGTTTCCTATATATACTATATTGATAAATCATCGCTCTCTCAGCAACCTTACCATGATTTCTGCCGCACGTGAAGAAGCACCTTCGGGGCCCAGTATTTCAGCCATTTCTTCATATCCGTCCAAAACTCCCTGACGATAAATTTTATTGTTTAACAAGGCTTTCAGCTCCAGTTCTACATTCAACGCTGTCATTTCATCGGCAACTAATTCGGAAACTACTTTTTTACCCCGAATAAGGTTTACCAATGATATATAAGGTACTTTCAGCAACAATTTACGAAGCAAAGCTACAACTTTCCCTGCTGCTGTATAGTAGCAGACTACCTGAGGAACACGGAACAAAGCAGTTTCGAGTGTAGCTGTTCCCGAAGTAACAATGGCAGCATCGGCATGCGAAAGCAATGCGTAAGTCTCTCCGAATACCAGTTTTACATGTAAAGGCAAAAAAGCCTTATAGTATTCTTTATCGATTGCTGGAGCTCCGGCAACTACAAACTGACAGGCAGGAAACTTATTTACCACCTGCATCATAACCGATAAATTATCCTTTATCTCCTGCTTTCTACTACCGGCCAATACAGCTACAATCGGTTTATCAGACAAAGCATGACGGGCACAAAATTCCGACATCGTTTCCGTATAAGAACGCTTAAAAGCTTCTACTGCATCCACACAAGGATTACCGATATAGTGTATCGGATAATCATGTTTTTTGAAGAAATCCACTTCAAATGGCAGTATGGAAAAGAGTTCGTCCACATCATGTTTAATATTATGTATGCGATGCTCTTTCCATGCCCAGATTTTAGGAGAAATATAGTAATAGACAGGAATGCTTGTCTTTTTCTTTATAAATTCAGCGATTTTCAGATTAAAGCCCGGATAATCTACCAGAATCACAACATCCGGCTGCCAGCGCAAAATATCACGCTTACATAAATCCATGTTTCCAAAAATTTCCCGCAAATGAAGCAATACAGGAATAAAGCCCATATAGGCCATATCCTTATAATGCTTAACCAGCGTTCCTCCTACAGCTTTCATCAAATCGCCACCGAAAAAACGGAACTGAGCATCATTGTCTTTCTGCAGGACTGATTTCATCAAGTTTGAAGCATGCAAATCACCAGAGGCTTCACCTACAATCAAATAATATTTCATAAGCTAAGATTCCACTGTTTCATGTTTTCCATCAACTTATAGGCTGTAACGTCTATCTGCACGGGAGTTATTGCTACATATCCATGATTTAAAGCCCAATGGTCAGAGTCTTCGGCATCCGGTTCCTGATTGATAAACTCACCGGTCAGCCAAAAATAATTGGACTTACGGGGATGAGCACAGGTTACAAACTCACCGCTCCAGATACCTTTTGTCTGGCGGCATACTTTTATACCTTTGAAGTTAGCGGCAACCGGGAAATTAACATTCAGGCAAGTACCTTCGGGCAGACCGTTTTTCAAGACTTCACGAACAATTAGCTGTATTGCCGGAAAAAGTGATTCAAAATCGGCATCCGCAGCATGGTTACACAGCGAAAAGCCTATTGACTTTATTTTTTTCAGACAACCTTCGATAACTACTCCCATTGTTCCGGAGTAATGTACATTCACCGATGAATTATCTCCATGATTTATTCCTCCAATTACGAGGTCTGGAGTACGTGGAACAATAGAATGCAAGGCAACTTTGATACAATCAACCGGAGTACCATTACATTTATATATAACAAGTCCTTCTTCTTCTGTCAATTTCGAGTAGCACAAAGGGTGTTCACTGGTTATAGCACAAGCAGATCCAGAACGGGGTCCATCCGGTGCAACTACAATTAAATCCCCTATCGGACGCAAAGCTTTAATCAGTTCGTTAATACCTTTAGCTTCTACTCCATCATCATTGGACAATAAGATTAACGGTCTTTCTTTTTCCATAATTTCTCATTTTTTAAATCAGGCATAAAGATACGATGATTCTTGCAACCAAACATCATGTGTAACCATTTTTTCATCTATATTTCAAGCCTATACAATTTTATAAACCTCTTAAAAACAAATCTTAATGATTCTTTTTTCAGTACCAGAATAGAAAAGAAATGCCTATCTTTGCCACGCACTAGTTATTAACAAAACACGCAACTTATCAACAGAACCAATAAAGTGTGCTGCATTTTATTAGGTCCTGTCAGCGATTATTCGTTAATTCGCACTCAGATTAAATTGATGATTATGGGAAAAATTATTGCTTTGGCCAATCAAAAAGGCGGGGTAGGAAAAACTACTACTACTATAAATTTGGCCGCTTCTTTGGCTACTCTCGAAAAAAAAGTACTCGTTGTCGATGCTGACCCACAGGCCAATGCATCTTCAGGACTGGGAGTAGATCTGAAGGATATTGAATGCTCCATTTACGAATGCCTGATTAACAAAGCTGATATCCGGGAAGCAATTTACACGACCGATATTGACGGATTAGACATCATCCCTTCACACATCGACCTGGTAGGAGCCGAAATAGAAATGCTCAACCTGGAAGACCGTGAAAAAATCATGAAACAGGCATTAAACAGCATGAAAGATGAATACGACTACATTTTAATTGACTGCTCTCCTTCTTTAGGACTGATTACCATCAATGCACTTACGGCAGCCGACTCGGTCATCATCCCCGTACAATGTGAGTATTTTGCACTGGAAGGAATCAGCAAACTGCTGAACACAATTAAAATCATTAAATCAAAACTGAATCCGGCGCTGGAAATTGAAGGATTCCTGTTGACCATGTTCGATTCACGCCTGAGACTGGCTAATCAAATATACGATGAGGTTAAAAGACACTTCCAGGAACTGGTTTTCAAAACGATTATTCAGCGTAATGTAAAATTAAGTGAGGCTCCCAGTCATGGAATACCGGCAATACTATATGATGCCGACTCAACCGGAGCTAAAAACCATCTGGCACTGGCCCAGGAAATTATAACACATAACAGTAAATAAATACTATGGCAGTACAGAAAAAATTTGCATTAGGTAGAGGGCTTGATGCCTTGATTTCAAACGAAGAGATCAAGACTTCCGGTTCATCTTCCATCAACGAAATAGAACTTGACAAGATTCAGGTCAATCCCAACCAGCCACGCCGCGAATTTGACCCTATTGCCTTACAAGAACTTGCCGACTCCATTGCTGAAATAGGTATCATACAACCTATCACGCTCAGACAGCTGGGCGAAGACTCTTATCAGATCATCGCAGGCGAAAGACGTTACCGTGCTTCTATACAAGCCGGACTTAAAACAATTCCAGCTTATATCCGCACAGCAAACGATGAGCATGTCATGGAAATGGCTCTTATCGAAAACATCCAGCGTGAGGACCTAAATGCCCTGGAGGTTGCATTGGCATACCAGCATCTTATCGAGCAGTACGAACTTACACAAGAACGTCTGAGTGAAAGAGTTGGTAAAAAACGAACAACAATTGCAAATTACCTGAGACTTTTAAAATTACCGGCTCAGATTCAGGTCGCACTGAAAAACAAAGAGATTGACATGGGCCATGCAAGAGCCTTACTGGCTTTGGACGACCCTAAAGCTCAAATCAAAATCTTCAACGAAATTATCAGCCAGAATTATTCTGTCCGCAAAGTTGAAGAAATGGTTAAAGCCTTGTCGTGCGGAGAGAGCGTAGAGTCGAATGGAAAAAAAATAACTCCGAAAGGTGCAAAACTTTCGGAAGCATATACACTGCTGCAAGATCACCTTTGTGGATTCTTTGGAGCAAAGGTACAATTGTCATGCAGTGCAAAGGGAAAAGGAAAAATCAGCATCCCGTTTGAAAATGATGCAGAGTTGGAACGCATCATGGAAATACTGGATGCCACAAAAAGAAACGAACAATAAACAAGTCATTGAATACTGAATTGAAAAAATATTGCATGATTACATTAAGCTTTCTGGCTTCTTTGCTGGGAAGTAGTAATGTGTATGCCCAAGCGGCTGTTACCACAGATTCGTTGGCACATGTCAGGCAAGATACGACTATTATTGATGCAAAAGAAATAGACCTGCAGAACAAGCAACAGCTGGAAGCACTGGATATGCATGCCGACACTGCACGCATAACAGCTGATGCCATGAAGCAGGAAAAGTCTGTTTCGAAAACTGGACAGGTTAAACCTCAGTGGGTCCCGAACCCGAACAAAGCAATATGGCTTTCGCTGGTGATACCCGGAGCCGGTCAGATATACAACCGCAAATATTGGAAACTGCCCATTGTTTATGGCGGTTTCGTAGGATGTGTATATGCCTTGAACTGGAACAGCCAAATGTATAATGACTATACGCAAGCTTATCTGGACATTATGGACGACAACCCCAATACCAACAGTTTCGAAGATTTTATCGGAAGAGGGGTTACCATTACAGAAAGTAACCTGGCTGAATATCAGGAACGATTTAAAAGCAGAAAAGATTTATACCGCAGGCAACGAGATCTTAGTATCATCGCTTTCATCGGAGTATATGTTCTTTCTATTATTGATGCGTATGTAGATGCCGAGTTATCTGATTTCGATATATCAAAAGACTTGGGACTAAAAATAGAACCTGCTATATTCAATGATATCCGCACAAATAAACCCATCAGTGGAGTAGGATTGCAATGTAGCCTCAACTTTTAATATCATGAAGAAAATTTTTACATGCTTGTTTGCACTTATAACCGCTACTTCTATTTTAGCACAAAACAACAAGGAAGAGCAACTGGATTATAAAAGCCTCCCCCAGGGATTACAGTTAGAAACAGACAGTCTTTATTTGGACTGGATTTCCAAACAATATATCGACTTGGGAGAAAACTGTAAAATGACTCCAAATAATCCGGAAGTCAGCGATTCTGTATATATGGACCGCCTGCAACGTATCCCGTCTATTATAGAAATGCCGTATAACGAAATTGTACGGCAGTATATTGATATGTATGCCAGCCGCCTCCGATATAAAGTAGCATTTATGCTTAGTGCAAATAACTTGTATATGCCTTTATTTGAAGAAGCCTTAGACCTAAATGATCTTCCTCAAGAATTGCGCTATCTTCCTGTCATCGAATCAGCACTGAGCCCTATGGCTACATCCCGACAAGGTGCTGTAGGACTGTGGCAGTTTATGTTGCATACAGGAAAAGCCTATGGGTTGAAATACAACAGTTTAGTAGACGAAAGACGCGACCCATATAAGTCAACACAGGCTGCAGCCAGATACCTGAAGGATTTGTACGACATATACCACGACTGGAATCTGGTATTGGCGGCCTACAACTGCGGACCTGGAACGATCAACAAGGCTATCAGACGTTCTGGGGGCGAAAAAGATTTTTGGGCTCTGTACAACTATTTGCCTAAGGAAACACGCAGCTACGTTCCTGCATTTATTGCTGCCAACTATATCATGACTTACTATTGTGATCACGATATCAGTCCAGCCGAAATGAAAATGCCGGCAGGTACCGATACAATTCAAATTAACAGAAACGTACATCTGCAGCAAATAGCCGATGTATGCCAGATGAATATCGATGAGTTAAGAGCCCTGAATCCTCAATACAAAAAAGATATTATCCCAGGTAATACGGAACCTTATGTTTTACGCCTGCCGACCGACTATATCGGTAAATTTATTGACTTGCAAGACAGTATATACGCATATAAAGAAGATGTTTACAACAATAAGCGGAAAACTGTTAGTGTAAAAGCAGTGAGCAATAATTCATCTAACGGAAAGGCTGTCTACCATAGAATCCGTAATGGAGAAACACTGGGAGGCATTGCTGCTAAATATGGTGTATCAGTTAGCCAGTTAAGACGCCTGAACGGACTTAAGAACAACAATATCAGAGCAGGCAGGTCACTTCGCATCCGATAAACAATCCATAATCTGTGAAACTTTTTCCGCTATGCTTGTATAGTTCTGTTTTTTTGTTACTTTTGCATTATACGTAAATTGGAGGGAATTATATGACTGATGAAAAACATACCCCGGAACAGGCTGAAGAGGAATTGATTAACAGTGCTTTCCAAGAATTGTTGGATCGCTATCTGGCAAGCAAGCATCGGAAAAAAGTGGACATCATAACGAAAGCGTTCAACTTTGCCAAACAAGCTCACAAAGGTGTACGCAGACGCTCGGGCGAACCATATATACTTCATCCGATTGCAGTTGCACGCATTGCATGCTGTGAAATCGGTTTAGGCTCTACATCTATCTGTGCAGCTTTATTGCACGATGTTGTGGAAGATACCGACTATACGGTAGAGGATATTGAAAATCTGTTCGGACCTAAAATAGCTCAGATAGTAGATGGATTGACTAAAATTTCCGGAGGTATTTTTGGTGACAGAGCTTCTGCTCAGGCAGAAAACTTCAAAAAATTGCTGCTAACCATGAATGATGACATTCGGGTCATCTTGATTAAAATAGCAGACCGACTACACAATATGCGGACGTTAGGGTCCATGCTTCCCAGCAAACAATATAAGATTGCTGGAGAAACGCTCTATATATATGCCCCACTAGCCAACCGCCTTGGCCTGAATAAGATTAAGACAGAGCTGGAAGACCTCAGTTTCAAATATGAGCACCCAGAGACCTATGCACAAATTCAGCAAAAGCTAGAATCTACCCAAGCTGAACGGGACAACCTGTTTCAGGAATTTACAGCTCCTATTCGGGAAAAGCTGGACAAGATGGGTATAAAATATCGTATCTTGGCACGTGTTAAATCGCCTTATTCCATTTGGAATAAAATGCAAAACAAACACATCACCTTCGAAGAAATATACGATATTTTAGCCGTACGAATTATATTTACTCCTAAAACAGAAGAAGAGGAACTCAATGACTGTTTTGGAATATACGTTGCTGTATCCAAAATATATAAACCGCATCCTGACCGGTTGCGCGACTGGGTAAGTCATCCTAAAGCGAATGGATACCAGGCACTGCATGTAACCTTGATGAGCAATAAAGGCCAGTGGATAGAAGTGCAGATTCGCAGTGAACGCATGAATGATGTGGCTGAGCAAGGATTTGCCGCACACTGGAAATATAAAGCTGGAGGTGGAAGCGAAGATGAAGGTGAACTTTCCAAATGGTTGAAGACCATCAAAGAAATTCTGGAAGATCCTCAACCGGATGCCATTGATTTTCTTGATACCATCAAATTGAATCTTTTTGCATCTGAAATATTCGTATTTACTCCTAAGGGAGAAATCAAAACCATGCCACAAAACTGTACAGCACTGGATTTTGCTTTCTCTATCCATACTTTCTTGGGAAGCCATTGTATTGGAGCAAAAGTAAACCATAAGCTGGTACCTCTAAGCCACAAACTTCAAAGTGGAGATCAGGTCGAGATTTTGACTTCAAAATCACAACATGTACAGCCGTCATGGATAAACTTTGCAACGACAGCCAAAGCTAAAGCTAAAATCCTGGCTATTCTGAAACGTGAGCGTAGAGAGAAACAGCAGATTGGTGAGGATATGCTCCACGAGTTCCTGCAAAAGGAAGGACTTGCTTATTCTGATGAAAATATACAGAAGCTCTGTAAATTGCATAATCAGAAAAATGTAGATGAACTGACCACCAATATCGGACAAAAAGTTATCATTCTAGGAGATGCAGACAAAAATGAGCTGAAAGAAAAACCGACACAGGCTAACTGGAAAAAATATATATCTTTTGCTTTTGGCGGCAGTAAGAATGATAAAGAAAAAGAGCAGGAAAAAGCACCGGCACCTAAAATTGACAGCAAGAAAGTTGTAAAGATTACCCCTGATGCCATTCAGAAAAATTACATCATAGCCGACTGCTGTAAGCCGATTCCCGGTGATGACGTATTGGGCTACATTGACGACAATAACCGAATTGTCATCCACAAACGTCAATGTCCGGTAGCAACTCAACTGAAAAGCAGCTTTGGAAACAGATTGCTGGCTGTACAGTGGGAAATTGGTAAAGCACTCAACTTCCCTGTAAATGTATATATTAAAGGTATAGACAGAATTGGGCTGTTGAATCAGGTAACTGAAATAATCTCGGGCCAGCTCAATGTAAACATCCATAAGCTGAATATCGAATCGAACGAAGGCATTTTTGAAGGACGAATCCAGCTTTTCGTCCATGACGTAGATGATGTAAAAGCTATTTGCACCAATCTCAGCAAAATAGAAAATATAAAAAGAGTAACCCGAATCGAAAACTTCAACGATTCCGTATTATAAAATCTTATAATGAAAACGGGACCCAGACTTATCACAGTCAGAGTCCCGTTTATTATATCTGTCTATTATTTCCATCAAGTAAGGTAGTCCAATTCCTTGCGCATATTCACAAGTTCTTCTTTAATATGTTTCAACTTATCGATTACCTCAACTGTACATGCTGCCTTTTCCTTATTCTGTTTCAAGCGCTGTTTAGCTCCAGATAAGGTCATGCCTTTCTCCTTCACCAAGTGATAGACCAAGCGAATTGTCTCGATATCTTCTTTTCTGTACTGACGTACATTCCCACTCGTCTTTTTCGGAGCTATCATTGGGAATTCCTTTTCCCAATAGCGCAACAGCGACTCGTTGACGTTAAACATTTTCGCCACTTCGCTAATCGAATAATACAATTTTAACTCCTTGTCAACCTTTAAAGCCATATCTTATTGTGTTTATTATAGTATTAATCGAATACTTTTCCATGATTTGCTGCAAGTTGAATCATCTTATCATAATCATCCGCACTTAAATCCATAAAATAGTAGTTGATTGGATTTACAATCTCCCCCTTCACATGTACTTCATAATGCAAGTGCGGACCTGTACTTTTACCTGTACTTCCGACCTTACCAATGGTTTCTCCACGAACAACCTTCTGCCCTACTCTGACATCAATCTTAGAGAGATGTGCATAGCGGGTTTCGTAACCGAAACCATGATTTATGATAATTGTATTTCCATACAAGCCTTCCCATCCGGCCTTAACAACCTTACCATTCCCTGTAGCATATACGGGAGTTCCCTGATGAGCAGAAAAGTCCATTCCGCTATGGAACTTGGCCGTTTTATATATCGGGTCAATACGCATTCCATATCCGGAAGCAGTCTGACGCAAATCTTTATTTGATATAGGCTGGATAGCAGGAATACACTCCAGCATTTCATCTTTATTCTTACATAATTCCACAACCTGATCAAAAGACTTCGACTGAACATACAACTGTCTGGCCAACAAATCCATTTTCTGAGTTGTAGCCACTACCAATTTACTGTTAGCCATCCCCATCAAGTCTTCGTAACGGCTGGAACCTCCATAATTCACCTTACGTACATCATCTGCAATCGGATCTGCCTGCAATACAACTCGATATAAGTTATCATCACGTTGCTGAATGCTCTGCATTACACTCAGAGCTTCTTCAAGCCGGTGCGATAAAATGGTGTATTGTGAACGCAACTGCGAGTTTTCCATACGAAGGTCTTTTTCGGAAGGAGAACCAAAAAGCAACAACAAAACAATAAAAAAACCGGCGCCCAGTCCCATTCCTACAAAAAGTCGCCTCAGCATACTCAATGCACGCTGACGGATCGTAGGATAAATCCGGTCGTATGTTCTGGTTTTTGGATTGTATATATAGTATACTTTACGCATTCAATGAAAATTTTGAGTAATTTAAGGTACATAACATCAATATTTTGCACCAAACATACGGACAAAAATAATAAAACCGATTATCTTTGCAAATCAATTTTTAGAATATTAACTACAAGACAATATAACAATATGTTGACAGCAAATGAAATCCGAGACTCGTTTGTAAAGTTCTTCGAGTCAAAAGGACATCAGATTGTGCCTTCGGCACCTATGGTTATCAAAGATGACCCAACATTGATGTTCACCAACGCCGGTATGAACCAGTTTAAGGATATTATCCTGGGTAACCACCCGGCTAAATATACCCGAGTAACCGATTCACAGAAATGTCTGCGCGTAAGCGGTAAGCACAACGACTTAGAAGAAGTAGGCCACGACACTTACCATCATACCATGTTCGAAATGCTGGGTAACTGGTCATTCGGTGATTACTTCAAAAAAGAAGCAATCAGCTGGGCATACGAATACCTGGTAAACATTCTGAAACTTGACCCTAAAGATTTATATGTAACTGTTTTCGAAGGCAGTCCCAATGAAGGTCTTTCACGCGATGATGAAGCAGCAGGCTACTGGGCACAGTATTTCCCTGAAGATCATATCATCAACGGAAACAAGCATGACAATTTCTGGGAAATGGGTGATACAGGTCCTTGTGGTCCTTGCTCTGAAATCCACATCGACTCTCGCTCTGCTGAAGAAAAAGCAGCTATTCCAGGAAATCAGCTGGTAAACAAAGATCATCCGCAGGTTATCGAAATCTGGAACCTGGTGTTCATGCAGTACA